>PBNL01000009.1 GCA_002723115.1 Methanobacteriota archaeon
AACACCAGCTTCAAACGATTTTTTTGCATTATCCCAAGCTCCACCAGCATTATTTTGGAAAATAGCCCACATTACTCCGCTCACACAAACACCTGCCATGTAACCACCTAGTGGTTCAGCACCAAAAATTAATCCGATAATGATTGGGGTAATTATAGTAATTGCACCAGGAAGCATCATTTCCTTAAGAGCAGCTTGAGTAGAAATCTATACACACTTACCGTACTCAGGAGTTCCCTTTCCTTCCATGATTCCAGGAATCTCTTTAAACTGACGGCGAACTTCTTTTACCATTTCCATTGCAGCCTTACCTACAGAGTTCATTGCAAGTGCAGAGAACACAACAGGTACCATAGCTCCTACAAATAGTGTAGCAAGTACGTCAGCTTTGAAGATGTTAATTCCATCAATTCCTGTCATAGTTACATATGCAGCAAATAATGCAAGCGCTGTCAGTGCGGCAGAAGCAATAGCGAATCCTTTACCGATTGCAGCAGTAGTGTTACCCACTGAATCTAAGATGTCTGTACGCTCTCTAACTTCCTCAGGAAGCTCACACATCTCAGCAATACCACCAGCGTTATCTGCAATAGGTCCGAATGCGTCGATTGCAAGTTGCATAGCTGTTGTTGCCATCATAGCACATGCAGCGATAGAAACACCGTAGAATCCAGCGAATTCGTATGAAAGGTAGATAGCTGTTGCGAATAGAATGATTGGGCCAAAAGTTGACATCATTCCAACAGCAAGTCCAGAAATGATGTTAGTACCTGCTCCAGTGTTAGAGTTTCTAACGATATCTAGAACAGGCTTCTTTCCAAGTCCTGTGTAGTACTCAGTCAGCCAGCTAATTCCACCACCTACACCAAGTCCTACAAGAACTGCGTAGAATACGTTTATTGAAGCAAATGGAGTGCTAGACTTTAATTCGTCCTGGAAGAACTCCATGTTAAGTTCTGCAGGTAGCATCCAGTCAATTAGGAAGTAGCAAGCAATTGCTGTCATAATGATCGAACCCCAGTTACCCTTATTAAGAGCCGCTTGTACTTCAGCTTCTTTTCCACCGTCCTTAACGCTGATAAGCTTAGAACCGACGATAGAGAAAATAATGCCTAGTGCAGAAATAACTAGAGGGAGAAGAAGAGTAGCAAGTCCACCAAAGTTGTCTTGGTATCCCTCGCCCATATCTCTAACAACGTATACGCCTAGTACCATAGCTGCAAGAACTGTAGCTACATAAGAACCAAATAAATCAGCACCCATACCCGCAACGTCTCCTACGTTATCTCCTACGTTATCAGCAATAGTTGCTGGGTTACGTGGATCATCCTCAGGAATACCAGCTTCAACCTTTCCTACAAGGTCAGCCCCTACGTCAGCAGCTTTCGTGTAGATACCTCCACCAACACGAGCAAATAATGCAATTGATTCAGCACCTAAAGAGAATCCTGCAAGAGCTTCAAGGACAATAATCATGTCGTTCACGTTTGTTACGTCAACGTCCCCAAGAATTTGGGTTTTGATTAAAAGGATGAAAAGCATGCTTAGACCAAATACTGCTAAGCCAGCAACACCTAATCCCATGATTGTACCACCAGTGAAACTTACTTTAAGTCCCTTAGCAAGGCTAGTACGGGCAGCTTCAGTTGTTCTTACGTTTGCTTCAGTTGCAATACGCATTCCAATGTTTCCAGCTACTGCAGAGAATACGGCTCCGATTACAAATGCGATAACGATGAACCAGTGAGTAGTAGCAACCAATGTTGATACAAATCCAAGTAATGCACCAGCAATAACAACAAATATTGCAAGTAGTCTGTACTCAGCATTCAAGAAAGCAAGTGCACCCTCGTGGATGTAAGTTGCGATTTCTGACATGCGTTCGTTACCAGTTGATTGCTTACGAACCCACGCAGTCTGAATTGCCATTACAACAAGTCCTAGTACGGCAATTGCTGGAACTAAATAAATTAAATTTTGATTTAAAAAATCCATGATTTGTATAAATGTGTGTTTTGCCTATTGGCAGATTGTTTACTGAATTGATTAGCTAACGTACATAGCATTTTTAACTGCATCCATAATCTCTTTAACCTGAGGTAGTGCCTCGTCGATTAAAGTCGTTGCAAAAGCAAAAGGTGTATCAGACTGACATAGTCTAACTATAGGAGCGTCAAGATGGTCAAAGGCATTCCTTTGGACTCTGTAGCTAACTTCAGAAGCAACTGAGTTTACTGGAAAGCTTTCTTCGACTATTACTAAACGATTAGTCTTCTTAACTGACTCAATGATTGTATCTAAATCTAGTGGTCTAATTGTAACTAGATCGATTATTTCAACGTTGATGCCTTCTTTTTCAAGTTCTTCAGCAGCAGCGTGAACAGTTTTAAGAATTTTGCCAAATGATACGATTGTGCAATCAGAACCTGGCTTTCTAATGTTCGCCTTTCCGATTGGAACAAGGTATTCACCCTCTGGAATCATGCCTACATCACCGTACATTTTCTCAGATTCCATTACAAGTACTGGGTCATTGTCGCGAATTGCAGACTTTAAGAGTCCCTTTGCCTCGTAAGGTGTGAAAGGTGTTACGATTTTAAGACCTGGAATAGAAGAGTAAAACGCTTCGTAGCTCTGACTGTGTGTTGCAGCAAGTTGACCTGCAGGTCCGTTAGGTCCTCTGAAAACAATAGGAGTGGTAAATTGTCCACCACTCATTTGAAGCATCTTAGCGGCATGATTGATGATTTGGTCTGATGCAAGTACAGCAAAATTCCAAGTCATAAATTCTACTATTGGTCTTAAGCCATTCATAGCAGCTCCAACAGCAATACTTGTAAATCCAAGCTCTGCAATCGGAGTATCAATTACTCTCTTAGGACCAAATTCGTCTAGCATTCCCTTAGACGCTTTGTATGCTCCATTGTACTCAGCAACCTCCTCACCTAGAAGGAAAACGCGCTCATCTCGGCGCATTTCTTCACTCATTGCTTCGGCTACTGCTTCTCTAAATGTGATTTCACGCATGATTCTAATGCATAATTCGGTCGGCAAAGATAAGTGATTGATGGCATTGCATCACTACCTTTGCATTCCTAATCGAAGAAACACAAAATATACGTTTGTACCCATGAAAATGCTTGTTTGCATAAGTAAATCGCCAGATACCACGAGTCGTATCGCATTTACAGATGGAGATACTAGCTTTGATGAAAGCGGTGTCCAATTTATTGTTAACCCATATGACGAGTGGTATGCACTTGTTAGAGCTATTGAGTTAGTTGAAGCAGGAGGTGGTTCTGTTACTACAATAACTGTAGGTGACGCTTCATGCGATCCGATTATTAGAAAGGCTTTGGCTATTGGTGCAAATGATGCTGTAAGGATCAACGCAGAGCCAACGGACTCTACTCAGGTCGCTCGTTTAATTGCTGATTATGCTTCTGATAAGGGATATGATATCATCCTTTGTGGTAAGGAGACAATCAATCACAACTCAGCAGCTGTAGGAGCAATGATTGCTGAGTGTTTAGACATGCCTTACGTTCCTTTTGCTACCAGTTTAAACGCTGATGGTGGAACATATAATCTTACTTGCGAAACTGCAGGAGGTGAGAATAAAGTGACGGTGAATAGTTCTTTTGTTCTTAGTGCTGCTAAAGGAATGTCTGAACAAAGAATTCCAAATATGAGAGGTATCATGTCAGCACGTACTAAACCTCTTCAAGTTGTTGATGATTCGGGTGTTAGTGCTGCTACTAAGGTTGAGAAATTTGCTCTACCTCCAGCAAAGGGAGATTGTGTTTTAGTTGATGCTGATCATCCAGCAGAACTAGTTCGTTTATTACGTGAAGAAGCAAAAATTATTTAAGATGTCAGTATTAGTTTACGTACCAATTAAAGACGGAAAGGCGACTAAGGCTGGCTTAGAGGCAGCATCATACGCCAATGCAATTTCTGGTGGATCTTCAACAGCTGTTGTAGCAGGATCATTAGATGGAGACGGAGGAATTGGATCAGTAGGTGTGAGCAATGTTCTTGCATATGCTGACTCACTTGCTGACAATTCACAAATTGCAAAACTTGTTGATGCAGCTGCAGAAAAATCAGGTGCTTCTACAGTTGTGTTTTCTGGAAATCTCGAGGGAGGAGCTGTTGCACCTCGTGTTGCAATTAGATTAAATGCAGGTTTTGTTTCTGGAGTTACAGGTGTGCCTGAAGGAGGTAATTACCCTCGTAATGTATTTAGTGGTAAGGCTAAGGCTTCAGTTTCAGTATCTACTGAAAAGACTGTTGTAAGTGTTACGCCAAACGCATTCGGAGTAAAAGAAGTAGGCGGCTCAGCATCTGTTGAAGCGTTTGCTACTGAAGTTGGTGAAGCAAAGCTTGTGGTTGGAGAATTCACTCCTTCATCTGCTGACGGTTCAGTACCACTTCCAGAGGCTGAAAGAGTAGTAAGTGCAGGTAGAGGATTGAAGGGACCGGAGAATTGGGGGATAGTTGAAGATCTTGCTAAGGCATTGAACGCTTCAACTGCTTGTTCTCGTCCTGTAGGAGATATGGGATGGAGACCTCACCATGAGCACGTAGGCCAAACCGGCGTTACTATCCGCCCCGATTTATACATCGCTTGCGGAATCTCAGGTGCAATCCAACACCTCGCCGGTGTAAACCAAAGTAAAGTAATTGTAGTCATCAATACAGACCCTGAGGCGCCATTCTTTAAGGCAGCTGATTACGGGATTGTTGGTGATGTATTCGAAGTTCTTCCTAAATTAACAGAAGCAATTAAGTCACTCTCTTAAAGAACCATGAAAAAAGTCGACCTCGAAATTCACGACATAAGCCTTACAGGCTCGTCGTCGGGGGCGTACACCATGGTTATGGGAGTTGTCGGTGGTACAGCAAGAATTCCTGTTGTTATTGGTGGAGCAGAGGCTCAGTCCATTGCTCTTGAACTAGAGAATATGAAGTCAAGCAGACCTCTAACTCATGATATGTACAAGAGTACTTTGATCTCGTTTGGGATGAAGGTCGAAGAAGTGCTAGTTTACAAATTCGAAGAGGGTATTTTCTATGCTAAGGTGATGGTTACAAATGGTGAAATCACTGAGGAAATAGATTCTAGAATTTCAGACGCAGTAGGTGTGGCGGTGAGGTTTAGAGCGCCGATAAGATGTTATGAATCAATTGTTAAGCAGGCTGGCATTAATCCACAAGAACTGTCAGCAGGATTGGAAATTGACATTAGCTTTGAAAACGGAGATGACGAGGAAGTAGAGGATATTTCTCTAGATTTTGATGCAACTCCAGATTTGGAATTATTAGAAGCAGAACTTCAAGAAGCAATTGATAACGAGGATTATGAACTAGCTTCAGAACTTCGAGATCAAATTGATAAAATCAAAAACAAAACGAATGAGTAAAGTAGGTATCATAATGGGGAGCAATTCCGACCTAGGCGTAATGGAAAAGGCGATGGGAGTGCTAGAGGAATTAGGCGTAGAGTATGAGGCAACAGTTGTAAGCGCTCATAGAACTCCAGAAAGACTTGCTGAGTATGCGCAAAGTGCTGTAGGCAATGGCTTTAAAGTAATTATTGCTGGCGCAGGTGGTGCTGCTCACCTTCCAGGCATGGTGGCTTCTTATACTCCACTTCCAGTTATTGGTGTTCCAGTTAAATCGAGTAATTCAATCGATGGTTGGGATTCAGTTTTGAGCATTTTACAGATGCCTGCTGGTGTTCCTGTAGCTACCGTTGCTTTAGATGGAGGTAGAAATGCTGGTATTCTTGCAGCCCAAACCCTAGCAGTAGCAGATTCAAATCTTCTGAACCGCATAGCTAAATTCAAAGAAGACCTTAAACTTAAGGTACTTGAGGCAGCTTCAATTGTAGAAAATCACAAACCCAAATAGTAGACTCAATGTCTCACACTTCTTTCGACCCAAAAGAACTAAACCCAGGCAAGCTCCACGCCTATCTACTTGGCGGAGTTGCACCTAGGCCCATTGCTTTTGCGAGCACAATAGATTCTGAGGGTCGAGTTAATCTAGCGCCTTTCAGCTATTTCAATGTGTTCTCGGCAAATCCGCCTGTACTGATATTTTCGCCTGCTAGAAGGGGTCGTGATAACACTACCAAACACACTTATGAGAATGTGTTGGAGGTGCCGGAGGTTGTGGTAAATATGGTCGATTACGATACGGTTCACGCTTGTTCTCTTGCGAGTACTGAGTATGCTAAGGGTGTGAATGAGTTTGCGAAGGCGGGGTTGACTGAGGAGCCGTCGGACTTGGTGGGGCCGCCGAGGGTTAATGAGGCGCCGGTTTCTTTTGAGTGCAAGGTGTTGAGGGTGGACTCTTTTGGCGAGAATCCTGGTGCTGGTCAGTTGGTAGTGTGTGAGATTTTGAAGATGCACTTTAGGAATGATATTTTGAATGAGGACGGGATTCCTGATCCTGAGAAGATTGACCTTGTGGGGAGATGTGGTGGGAATTTCTACGTGAGAGCGACTGGTGATGCTCTTTTTGAGGTGCCCAAACCACTAGCTAACCTCGGAATTGGCGTCGACGGCCTACCCGAAGACGTGAGGAATAGTTCAGTACTTACTGGTAGACATCTCGCGATGCTTGGAAATTTTGAAGTATTGCCAGATGAGACAGAGGTTAATGATTACAAGCTTATGGAGTTGAGTGAAATCTTTTTGGATTTGCAAGATGATGGCTCAGCTTTGGAAATAGAATTACATAAACACGCAGCTGAACTACTCGACAATGGAGATGTTGATGGAGCGTGGAAAACACTTCTCAGTTTTAACCTGGGATAATGCTCGATTTCCATTCGGGTCAATTACTTTTATAGTATGGCATTTGAGTTAAAAGGAAAAATTAAGGTCCTCTTCGAACAGCAGGATTTTGCAAGCGGTTTTTACAAGCGCGACTTCGTAATTACTACAACTGAACAATACCCTCAAGACATAAAGTTATCTGCTCTTAAGGAGAGAGTAGAGCAACTAAATGGTCTAGGTGAAGGAGATGTTGTAAATGTGAAATTCGATTTGCGAGGTAGAGAGTACAACGGTAACTACTACGTTGATTTAAATGCATGGAGAATTGAACGTGATGGTCAAGGAGCTACAGCTTCAGCACCTGCACCTCAAGTAGATTCAGCACCTCTTCCAGATGTGGAGCCCATGGTCGTTGACGCAGACGGTGACGACGATCTTCCATTCTAAACTGCTAAATGTCAGGGTGGCTTAATTCCTATTCGAGAGCTTTTCAGCGTCTCTTGCCTTCTCCTATGGCAATAGCACTGACTCTCACTGTAGTCGCCTTTGTTTCAGCATTATTTGTTAGTGAACCAGTAGAAGTCGTTAAGGCTTGGTCTGATGGATTGTGGAATCCTGGGCTCATGAGATTTGGGTTTCAAGCGATGTTCATGCTCGTATTGGGCCATGTCCTTGCATTGAGTAAGCCAGTTCGTTTAGCGCTTAATGGTATAGCAAATATTGCAGTTAAGAAGCCAGAGAACGCTGCAACTTATGTCGCAATTGTTGCAATGCTTCTAGGTTGGGTGAATTGGGGACTGGGACTAGTTGCTGGAGCAATTATCGCCAAGGTGGTTATCGATAAAAAAGTTGCCCATGCAGGAGTTGTAGGAGCTGCAGGTTATATGGGATTGTTGGTTTGGCATAGCGGATTAAGCGGAAGTGCTCCACTCAAAGTTGCAGAGCCTGGTCACCTTGCTGAACTCTTCCCAAAGGGATTGGAATGGTCAACACCTATTCCCAATTCAATTTCCATTTCAGAGACTGTATTTACTTCATGGAATTTGGGGTTGACAGCTGTGGTGATGGTGGCTATAGCAGGGCTGTTTTATTTCTTAGGAAGAGTTGTGCCAAATGAAAACATAGATGTTGCTGAAAGCGACATGGATTTTGCACCTGAGGTGAAAAGCGTCGATTCTATTGCTTCATTTCTAGATTATGCTCCTGTGTTGTCTATTGGTTTTGGAGTATTTACACTAGGTACTGCTCTGTGGATTGCATCCAATTCTAGTGGTGCTACAGGATTGAGTTTTGTAACACCAGACTGGATAAATCTGCTACTCTTAGGACTTGCACTTATTGCTCATAAGTCTATTGCAGGTCTTGTAGGGGCGTTGAATAAGGCGATTGGAGGTGCAGCAGGGATCCTTCTTCAATTCCCAATCTATTTTGGGATCATGGGAGTTGTTACTGGGACAGGGTTGGTTGACGTGCTTTCTGCGTCACTGGTATCTGCTACATCTAGCGAAACTCTACCACTTGCAATTTTTACTTCATCGGGAATACTAAATGTTTTTGTTCCGAGTGGGGGTGGGCAATGGGCTGTGCAAGGTCCGCTGATTTTAGAGGCTTGTAATAGCATTGGCATGTCTTTGGAAAAGGGGGTGATGGCTATGGCTTATGGGGATCAGTGGACCAATATGTTGCAGCCGTTTTGGGCTCTACCACTATTGGGAATCACTGGTCTGAAGGCCAAAGATATTCTACCATACACATTGGCTGCATTGCTGGTGTCGGGTGTGTTGTTTACTGTTGGTTTGGTCTTAATTGTTTAAGCTATGGAGGCAGAATTTCACACATTTACACTGGAAAATGGGATACGAGTGATCCACAAAGAAGTGCCAAGGGCTGCGAGTCATGTTAGCCTTGTGATAAATGCAGGAAGTAGGGATGAGATAAAGGGTGAAGGTGGCGTGGCCCATTTTATTGAACACTGTCTTTTCAAGGGGACTAAGAAGCGCAAGACTTATCATATTCTAAACAGACTTGAAAGAGTAGGGGGTGAGCTGAATGCATTCACAACTAAGGAGGAAACTTGGATTAGCGCTTCTTTTCTTGAGCGCGATATGGATAGAGCTGTTGAGCTGATTTCAGATATAGCATTTAATTCTACTTTTCCTGCTAAAGAAATTGCTAAGGAGAGGGATGTGATCATGGATGAGATTGCTTCTGTGCGCGATAATCCCAGTGATGTAATATTCGATGAGTTTGAAGAGAGATTGTTTGGTAAGCATCCCTTAGGCCGAACCATCTTAGGCACACCTGAATCTGTACAGTCATTAAGGAAATCTGATATTCAGTCGTTTGTAAAGAGAAACTACGCTCCAGACCAAATGGTTTTTGCATCGGTTGGATCAACGCCTATTAAAAAGCTCAAAAGAATTTGCACCAAATACCTAAGCGATTATAAAAGCAAGGGGGAGAGAGTAAAGAGAAAAGCACCTAAGTCACTCAAGGTTTTCGATCAGAGATTAGACGCAGATACATACCAAGTTCACCATCTAATGGGGGCAATGACTGTAGGGGCTGATCACAAGGATAAATTGCCGTTGACTTTATTGGCAAATTACCTAGGTGGTCCTGCAATGAATAGCAGGCTGAGTATGAATATTCGTGAGAAGTACGGAATGGCTTATCACATTGAGGCTGGATACACTCCCTATGCTGATAGCGGGGTGTTTTCCATTTACTTTGGCACAGATGTGAAATTCCACAAAAAGGTGGAAAGACTTGTAAATAAAGAGCTGAGGGCAATGTGCAATACTAAAATGAGCACAAGGCAGCTCCACGATTTAAAAAAGCAGATTATAGGCCAAATCGCACTTAGCCAAGACTCAGGAACAGCTATGATGTCAGGTTTGGCAAAGAGCTACCTGTTATACAACAGGGTAGAGCCACTTTCTGAATTCTTTAAGGCTATCGATGGGATTACTGCTGAAGACATCCTGAGGGTGTCAAATGAATTCATTCACCCTAAAAACCAAAGCCATCTTGTCTACCTACCTAGTTGAGTAGGTGTGCCAATCGTCTTGGTCTCTTTGTATCGCGTTTTTTACTCCTCTAATTTTCATGCTGATCATCACCCATTCGTGATGCCCATCTTTTAGTAGTTCTTCTATCGCCTCTTGATCATTGTCAGCACCTTCAGCCATTAGAGCAACCTTCGTAAACCCATACGCCCTAAGCCAATCACAAGCCTTCTCATCTCCCTCCGCACCCATAACTAAAGCTAATAGTTCAGGGTGACCATTTTTCATTAGCCATTCTCTTGCATCTTCATTCAGGTTTAAAGCCGATGTGAAAGCTGCCAATTCAGGAAAATTATTAGCCATTAGCCAGTCCCTTATTTTCAAGTTTCCGCTAATAGCCTCTCCCCAGGCTACAATTATTTTAGGTGGGTATAGTTTCACGATTGCATAAAGGTACGGGAGTACCTTTGTGGCCAATGAAATTATTTACCCCAACATTTGGGTTGTTGTGCTGCAGTACAATTTTATTCATGGCAAGCTTTGGTATGATTATGCCTGAGTTGCCAGAATATCTAGCCAAAATGGGGGCAAGCCATCTTCTGGGGTATATCATCGGACTTTTCACTCTGGGTGCCTTTATTTCTAGGTTTTTCTCTGGACGAATTGCCGATAGAGCTGGTAGGAGGGTAGTAATGGTTTTTGGAACATCAGTAGCTGCAATTGCTGGATTTATTTATGTGTTGGTGGGGGTGATGCACGAAAAGTGGTCAGCTGATCCAGATACTGCAATGTGGGGAGTGTGGATGTTTTTGATTTTGAGGACTCTGCACGGGTTGAGTACTGGTTTCAGACCTACTGGAACGAGTGCTTTCCTTACTGATATAATTCCCAAAAAGCGTAGGGGAGAAGCCCTAGGGTATTTAGGTGTTGCTGGAAATGCGGGTATGGCTGGAGGACCAGCTTTAGGTAGTTATTTAGCTGTCGAATACGGCTATGATGCAATGTTTATTGCATCATCAGTTTTGGGAATAATTGCACTTTTGTTTACACTAAAATTACCGGAATCACTTCCAAATCCTAGACGAGTAAACTTAGATGACTTAAATATTTTTAAGGGAGGAATTTTAGAAAAATCGGCTTGGCCAGCTGCCTTTTTCTTGCTTCCTGTTTCTGCTGCATTTGGTGTGTTTTTAACCATCACTCCAGATTTTGTAGACGCACTTGGTTACAAATACAAAGGCCTGTTTAATACTATCATTGTTGCAGCTTCTATATTGATGAGATTTGTGGCTGGTAGAGCTTCTGATAAATATGGGCGTGAGCCATTGCTAGTCATTGGTGGATTTTTACTTTTTATTGGGATGGGGATTATGAGTATCGCCACGACTAAATTCACTGCTGCAATTGGTGGGGTTGTATATGGATTTTCTATTGGAATTAACATGCCCACCATCTTTGCATGGACAGCTGACCTAGCTCCCAAACACAAAATTGCTCTAGGCCTTAGCACGATGTTAATGGCACTAGAAATTGGAATTGGTGGAGGCGCTTTTATTTCAGGGACGCTCTTTGCTGCTAATCATGAGTTACTTCCAAGTATCTATCTCTTCTGCGCTGTATTTGCAGGGATTTCTTCTTGTGTACTTTGGTTTTTCTATAGAAACCCAAACTTGAAAAAATCACCAACTAAGGTTGAATAACTATTAAATAGCACTAATAGCATCCTCTAATGTTGGGCGTATTTTTCATTTATGGAAAACATCATAATGAATCGTTTGGCCTCAAAGCATATTGAAAGAAAGGAAAGCCTAGGGGATTTTCTCCAAAAGAAGGCAGAGATGCTTCGTGCCCAGCGAATTAAGGATGGTCTTATTCCTCAGGAAAGCAAAGGTCAGATATCAGCTTAACGCGGCAGATTCTGTTGGAAAAGCTCTGTCTACCTTTTTAAATAAGCCCTGAAGGACTTTACCTGGTCCGACTTCAGTTACAGAAGTTGCACCGTACGCTATCATCGCCTCCATACTTTGTGTCCACCTAACAGGAGCAGTTAGTTGCGCAACTAGATTTTTTCTAATAGTATCAATATTAGTTTCAGGTTGTGCGCTGATGTTTTGAAATATCGGACAACGGAGTTGGTTTATCTCAGTGGCTTCAATTGCTGATGCAAGTTTTTCTCTTGCTGGTTCCATGAGAGGTGAGTGGAATGCGCCGCCTACAGGTAACATAAGTGCTCTTCTTGCTCCAGCCTCTGATAGAGCTGCACAAGCTGCTTCAACAGCAGGTATTTCTCCAGAAATCACAAGTTGACCTGGACAATTGTAATTAGCTGCAACAACTACTCCGTCAGTGCTAGCGCATACATCCTCTACAATTTTGTTTTCTAGCCCAAGTACTGCTGCCATAGTTGATGGTGTTGCTTCGCAGGCTTCTTGCATAGCATTAGCTCTAGCACTTACAAGCTTTAGTCCGTCCGAAAATGCCATACCTCCAGCAACAACCATTGCGCTGAATTCTCCAAGACTATGACCAGCAACCATATCTGGGTTGATTTGGTCTCCTAATACTTCAGCTAAAATTGTTGAATGCAAAAAGATAGCTGGCTGTGTCACTTTAGTTTGCTTCAAATCCTCTGGAGTGCCTGAGAACATAATTTCAGAAATGTTAAATCCAAGTAAGTCGTTTGCTTCCTCAAATCTCTGCTTTGCAATAGATGATGAGTCATACAAATCCTTACCCATTCCAGGGAATTGTGCCCCTTGTCCAGGGAAAACAAATGCTTTCATAAATAATTGTTTATCGTACTAGGTAAAGGTGGCCAGTTTCAATTCTAGCTCCAAGTCCGTCGACCATTTTGATTTCTATTCTCCAGCTGTAAGCTTCAGTACCACTAGTGTAATGTGTTCTCTCGCCATACACCGAACTATCTCCTACCCAAGGCTCACCAGGAGTAGTAGAGAAGTATACCATTCTGCCCCATCTATCAAACACCCAACACTCATACTTGGCAATTAATTCTTGACCGCTGATTATAGGGAACCAAGCATCATTGTTACCGTCGTTGTTTGGTGTAAATGAGTTAGGAACGAAAATTTGTAGAAGGTTGTTTACGTTTATGGTTTGGGTTGAAACATCTGTACAACCGTGTTCATTAGTAACGTGTAGCTGTACATCGTATTCACCAGACATCAAGTATTCATGTGTTGGATTTACCTCTGAAGCTCCATCTCCATCTCCAAAAGACCAAATAAATTCTGTCCCCCCTTCAGTAAGGTTCACAAAATTCACTACAGGATCTAAGATGTCTATTACTTCAGGATTAGTTGTGAAATCAGCAACGGGAGGATACCAAGCCTCAAATGCATCTTCAATTTCAAGCGTTACTGAGCAACCCTCTATTGAAGTTACCGTGAATTCTGCCTCATAAACTCCAGGGTATTCAACGTCTAGATAGAAAGGAGAATTAAAGTTTGTAGGAATAACGAATCCTGGAATTTCTAATTCAAAACTAGCTGCTCCAGTTGTAGTGTTAAGTACTTCAATTTGGGTTGGCAGACAAACTGAGGTTTGGAAGAAACCAATTTCAGGAGTTGGTGCTTCTGCAACAAGGAAATCTTGGAATGATTGGCTAGAACAACCGTATTGGTCTACTACTTCTAGACCTACTGTGAAGTCTCCAGTATCAGAGACAGTTAGTGTAGGAGTTTCGTCTACCGTCTCAGTACAATCGCCAGCACCTGTTGGGAATAATGTCCAATTGTATGGTGTGTTTCCTCCTGCGCAGTTTTGGCCTAATAATTCTGATGAATTGTTTACAGCGTTAATTACAGCATTGTTTGCTGCATCATAACAAGCTACAGTTTCTTGTAGGTAAAAATCATTAACAGGAATTGGGTGAACTGTGATAGGAATAATCTCAGTCGCTGTACAGTTAGGATTAGTAGGTGAAATTGCTGTGTAATTAACTTGATAAACACAGTCTCCATTATCATAGTCCAAACAATCAAATGTCATCTGAGTATTATCTACACCAGTGTCTGATTGTCCATTGTCGTAATTCCAAGCAGTTACACTAGCAAACTCATTAGTTGCTGTAAAGTTTACTGTAAGTGGATTGCAGCCTTCGTTCACATCAGCTGTAGCTGTAATTACTGGAAGTTGTGATGTGTTCACAAACATGATTTGGCTTGATTGACAGTTGTTGCCAGCTTCAACAATAAGTTGCACTTCTGCAACTCCAGATGCATAAGTTGGGCATTCTGTAAATGTGTTCCCATTAGAGTGAAGCATTCCATCTAAAAACCAATCGTAAGAGAATGTGGCGCCGTTAGGATCCTCATCCCATTCAATATCTAGATTTATACACTCACCTTCACAAATTTCTGTATCTCCAGTTAGTTGGAAAGATGTGTTTGAATTGATAGTCTGAGTAAATGATTCAGTTGTAGAACAAACTAAGTTGGCTGCGTCAGTGTATTCTATGCTGCCAGTCACATCGACGTTTATGTCACCAGGAACTGCGTTAGTATATGCAAGAGATAGAATGTTTAAACCAGGGTTTGCTCCGTCAGGAGTTGAAGAATCACCAGTTTCGCTTGGGTTTGAGTTCCAAGTATACGTTTGCGCTCCATTTATATCAATTTGTACGCTTTGACCTGTACATGGGGTTCCACTAAAAACAAACTCTAAATCTGGATTTGCACGAGTTTGCACAGTAACAGACTCACTTACACTACAACCAAACTGTCCACTTGTAATTTCAGAAACAGAAGTAACTAATGCAGTTGCTGTATATGTTGTTCCATCTGGAGCAGGGTCGTAATAATATCCATCAGCAAATGGTGTTGCGCCATTTGTGTCCCAAGTTACTGTACCATTAGCAACTACATCTATGTAGAATGGTTCTCCGTCACAAATAATCGGCGCGTTTAATGAAAGTTCAGCTCCTTCAAGTAATTCAATTTCAATACTGTTTGACCCAACACATCCATTAATGTGAGTTACTTGGCAATCAACAGTATTAATGCCGGCGTCATCGGGATAGTTAAGTGGGAAATTCACATTGTTAGCAACCTCGCCATTCAGAGGTGAACCATTTAATGCCCAATCGAACGAATAAATAAATTCATCCATTCCTCCAGTTGTAACTACGACATCGGCTACTGGGCCACAAACGATATTCTCAACTGTAGAAAGATTTACTACTGGAGCATCTAAGATTTCATAATTGAATAAAGCTGAGCTTTCGCATGAATAACCTCCTCCATAATCAATTGACCCTGTAACAGTTCCAGTTAATGGTGAGGGTAGTCCTGCCGCATATGTTGCAACTCCTCCTGCATTCGATAATGGAGCAGGAGACCATGTGTAGGTGTCAGCACCTGTTGCTGTAACTACTGGAGATTCGTCTGCACAGAAAGTCGAAGCATTAGCTGGGCTTACACTAATTACTGGGTTAGGGTTAACAATTGCATTTGCTGTTGCTGTACTTGAACAAGTGATGTTAAAACCTGAAATGTCTGTGTAGATGATTTCTCCAGTTACATCAACGGCAATCCCATTGCCCATTATCGCAGATTGAGTGTCTTCACCACCAACAGCAGTTACAGGATTTGTAACAGTAAACAGTGCATCAGGCCAAATGTATTGCTGAGCATTTCCAGTAGCTGTAAATATAGCAGCTGAATTTTCGCATGTAGGTTCTGTAGTAACTGTGAAATTCACGTCTTCGAAGACTTCAATTTCGATTGTTTCAGTTGTTACGCAACCGTTTTGGTCTGTGATTTCAACTGAAAGGGTAGTAGGCCCATTGTAACCAGTAAGGTCAAAATCGTAACTAGATGTGTTACCATCGTTTATTACTTCAGAATGTTGTAACAATCCATTAATATTCCAAGAAGCAACATATGGAGGATTGCCAAGAGTAGGTGAAGCATCTACAGTAGCTTGATCAGAATTGCAGTATGATAAATCGACTGTTGAAATTGTAAGTTCAGGTGCTTCGTTTACTGTGAAGTTAATCACTTCAAAAACTGCGTTGACAGTGCCAGAAATATCTCCAATAGCTTCGAAAACCAAGGTGTAACTAGGATTGGTTATATCATTTGGTTGTAATTCTCCTAATACAATAACCCCACTTGCTTGAATATTGTCTGGATCTGTACAGAAAGATAATGCTGGAAGATTATCAGAGTCTATAGGCTGACCTTGCAGATACACAGTAAAATCAATCGAATTATTGTTGTGTGGGGCTATTTCCCAAAAAGCTTGGGCTTCACTATTAGAACAAAATGAAACGGTTGTGAATTCATCAACAAAAATTTCAGGTATACCTGCAACTGTAATTTCAGTTGGTTGAGAAATTCCTGGCCCCAAACAGTCAGTAGCAGATAATTCCACATTATAACACCCCTCTGTAACAAACTCAACTGCTAGATGTTCAGTGGTAGCATCTGTGCCATTGACATATACCCAATCCACACCTTCAGCTCCATTATCAATAGACCAAACATATGAAACTAGAGTTCCACACGACTCATCTATTAAAATCGATGTATTGGTAAATTGAACTACAAAACCAGAATTCTGAAATCCTTCTGTAGCATCAGCTGTAAAAGATGGAAGTACTGACAAGCTCTCGCTAGAAGCAATAGCTGTACTAGCTAAAGAGCAAAGTGTGAATATTCCAGTTAATAGAACCGTGCGTAATAATTGCATAGGTCTTTTTTGTGCAGGTTTAATTAATCCTGCAAAATAAGGAATTTACCCCAGTTATTTAAATCCCTTACTAAGGTCTATCTTCCGATGATTGTGGAAACGCGAATCATTCTTCATTCCCTTGCGCCTTTTTATCTGTTCTTCTTCTGGAAGTTGTGAGAAGTCCAAACACTCTGGAGTACAACAACCACCGTGTGCTTCTTGACATTTACCGCATTGAATAAATAGCAGATTACACGTTTTATTCTTGCAGTTTACATGCTCATCGCAAGGCTCACCACATTGGTGACAATTAGCAATAACATCGTCGGAAATTCTCTCGCCCAATCTTTCGTCAAAGACAAAATTCTTCCCAATGAATTTATTTTCAATAGAATCATCCTTTTCAAGCTGACGAGCGTAATCGATGATCCCTCCATTGAGTTGATTTACATCGTTAAAACCGTGGTGCTTCAAGTATGCAGAGGTCTTTTCGCATCTAATTCCACCAGTACAATAAAGAAGTATTTTCTCGTCTTCTTTGCCCTTTAAATCTTCAAGTACTTCAGGCAACTCCTCTCTAAAGGTGTCAGATTGAGGACAAACAGCTCCTTTGAAATGACCTATCTCGCTTTCGTAGTGATTCCTCATATCCACAACAATAGCACCTTCGTCCATTGCCTCATTCCAAGCCTTAGCATCGAGGTGAGTACCGACATTCGAAATGTCGTATTCGCCGTACTCGAGGCCGTCGGCAACGATTTGGTCTTTAGTCTTTAGCATCAATTTGAAGAAAGACTTACCATCATCTTCAATGGCAATCTTTTGATGCATATCTGCAAATTCCTTCCTGGAATGAAGCACTTTAATAAATGAATCCCAATTGTGCTCAGGAACAGAAATCTGCGCATTAATCCCCTCTTTAGCGAGATATACTCTTCCAAACACACCAAACTCAGACCACTCCTCATACAGAGCGTCTCTCATTTCTTCAGGGTTTGCAATATCTACGTATCGATAGAAGGAAGTCGTCCTTCTTGTAAAGTCTTCCGCATGAAGTGCAGCAATTGCATCTTCACGACCTAGACGGTTCATCAATTTTTTCTTACCAGCGTTAGGATCCATTGCATGTGAATTTAACAGTGCAAAGGTAGTGGAGGTATATTATTGAAGGCCTATCTAAGCTTTAATAGATTCGATTCATAAAGAATCACTTTCAAGCATATGCTTTGACTGATTTAGATAGTGATAACATTTTTTGCCTTGCTTGATAAAATGCTTAACTCATAATTATTTAAAGGCCTATCACTTATGGATAGATCACAAAAACCCTTATAATTACTGTAATTAAACGATTTTGCGATTTTTATTTAGTGACTTTGTTTGTGATGGTTACTTTCCGATACAGAAATGCGAGAAGATATGGCCAAGGATGTCGTCGGCATGGACAGCTCCGGTTATGGAGCCTAGGTGGTGAAGGGTTTGGCGTACATCTATAGCAACAAGGTCAGAAGGAGTATCGCCTTCTAAACTTATTTTCACTGATTCGAGACTTTCACGAGCATTAACTAGAGCCTCGAAATGTCTTGCGTTTGTAACTACTAAAGAGGAAGCACTATCGCTAACACTATGAGATTCTATCAATATAGATTTGATCTTTTCTATGCCTTCTCCACTTGAAGCAGAAATGTCAATTGATGCTTTGCAATTTGAAATTTTTCCAGTTGGAGCAGATTTAACATCACATTTATTCCAAACCGCAATTACATCGGTCTCACCGGGGATGTCTAAAGACGAGATTTGGGCTTCAGCAGATGAGAGGTTTTCTTCAGAAGCATCAAGCATATAGAGGATGGTGTGAGCTTTTGAAGCTTTGTCTATAGCTCTCTTAATTCCCTCATTTTCAATAACGTCCGATGTCTCTCTTATGCCAGCAGTATCAATAAACCTGAAAAGTGTTCCTTCAATGACACAAGTGTCTTCAATGACGTCTCTAGTTGTTCCAGCTATGTCTGAAACGATGGCTCTTTCATCGCCAACTAATGCATTTAGAAGGGTTGATTTTCCTGCATTGGGTGCACCAAGAATAGCTACTGGTACTCCAGACTTTATTGCATTTCCAGATCTAAATGAATCGGCTAGCGACGAAACGCGTTCTAGTAATTTATCTATGAGTTCTAAGAATCGAGTTCTATCAGCGAACTCGACATCCTCTTCAGAGAAATCGAGTTCCAATTCTAAAAGTCCTGCAAATTCAATAAGTGATTCCCTAAGTTCTCCTACCTCTCTCGAGAAATTACCTCGGAGTTGCTCCACAGCTAATCTGTGAGCTCCTGAGTGTTCTGCAGCGATCAGATCTGCTACAGCTTCGGCTTGGGTTAGATCTAGTTTGCCGTTTAAAAATGCCCTTTGCGTAAACTCACCTGGTCCTGCAAGACGACATCCAGAGAGAATCAATAATCTAACAACCTCGCTTTGTATAAATCTAGAGCCATGGACATTGAATTCTACTGTGTCTTCACCTGTATATGATCCTGGCCCGTATAGAACTAGAGCGAGTCCCTCATCTATTATAGTGTCACCATCTACAATTCGTCCAAAAACAACAGATCTATCATTCTCTGCACTAAGAGTTTTCGAAAAAACAGCCGAAGAAATTCTCAATGCTTCTGGGCCGCTAACTCTAACTACAGCGATTCCGCCTACACTAGGTGCAGTGGAGATTGCGCAAATAGTAGAACCGTCAAGGGCTTGAGGCATTGAATTTTTCACAATGCAAATTTGAGGAAAGAAGGGGTAAGATGGAGAAGGTTTGGCGTAAATTTGCCGGGCAATTAAAAGTGCAATAAAAACAACTCCACATGAGCGTTTTAGTAAACAAAGATTCTAAGATTATTGTTCAAGGTTTCACAGGCGGCGAGGGAACATTCCACGCAGGCCAAATGATTGAATACGGTTCCAACGTTGTAGGCGGTGTTACTCCAGGTAAAGGGGGTACAACTCACCTAGACAGACCTGTATTCAACACCGTTCAAGAAGCGGTTAGAGAAACTGGCGCTGATGTGAGCATACTGTTTGTTCCTCCAGCATTTGCTGCTGATGCTATCATGGAAGCAGCTGACGCAGGTATAAAAGTTATTATCTGTATCACTGAAGGAATTCCTGTTGCTGATATGGTTGGAGTTAAGGCATACATCGATCAGAGGGATTGCACTCTAGTTGGACCTAACTGTCCAGGAGTTATGACAGCAGGAGAAGCAAAGGTTGGAATTATGCCAGGTTTCATTTTTGAGAAGGGCCGCGTTGGAATTGTGAGTAAATCAGGTACTCTTACTTATGAGGCTGTTGACCAATGCACTAATGCAGGTTTAGGCCAAACCACAGCTATCGGCATCGGTGGCGACCCTATCATAGGAACAACCACGCTAGAAGCAGTTCAGCTTTTAATGGCAGATGATGAGACAGAAGGAATTGTCATGATAGGTGAGATCGGAGGAGATCTTGAAATCAATGCTGCTCGTTGGATCAAGGACAACGCTACCAAACCAGTTGTAGGATTCATTGCAGGAGTTACAGCTCCAAAAGGCAGAACAATGGGTCACGCAGGTGCAATTGTTAGCGGCGAAGATGAAACAGCCGAAGCTAAGAAGAGAGTAATGTCAGAATGCGGTATCCACGTTGTGGATAGTCCTGCTGATATCGGTTCTAAAATGAAAGAACTTATCGGCTAATCACAGCTCTCTGAACACAGGGTGTTCAGCTTCATTCTTCCACATCCCATTTGTGATGTCTGGAATATTTACTCTTTGATTCCCAAGTGCAACTGACTTGTCAGTAAGTGCACCTACAATACTCCAAAGAGCTCCGTCGTATACGTTTAAATCAAGAGGTACACCGTGGTTTAAAGCTCTAATAAGTCTATACATCATAACGAAGTCCATTCCTCCGTGTCCTTGCTCGTTATCAGAGATCTGTTCGCGAAGCTTCACCCACATTGGATGAGCATATTTCTCAAGATGTTCTTTGTATCCAGTTTCATCTTGCCAACTATGCCAACCGCCACTTTCAGGGTCATCTATAAATAGCCTAGAAGGGTAACCGTAATGAACGGCACCAGTTCCACAAAGCTTGTTGAGCCTATTATATGGACGTCCAGTATGGACGTCGAACTGAAGCATGATGCTACGACCTTTTTCAGTTTTGATTAATGTTGTGTTTACATCACCACATTTAACTTTCTCTGATACAGCATTCATCACAGGATCGTCAGATTCCCTCAAAGCCTTACTCAATGCTGCTTCATTTGAACTCATAGAAACCAAGTGGCTAAGATTATCACCCCTTAAAATATCCATGTACATACAGACCGGGCCCAACCCATGCGTAGTGTAGAAATTACCATCTCTCTCTAAATGGTGATTTAGTCTCCAACGCTCGTGGTAGTAGTCGGTATGTAGCATCAATTCACGTAAATCGTGTATGTATGCACATTCAGCATGAGTAAGATCTCCAAATACTCCTTCTTTCACCATATTAAGAACGAAAAGCTCCTCGCCATTGTAGCAGCAATTTTCGATCATTATGCAATGCCTCTTAGTTTGTTCTGCAGTTTTAATAAGATCTAAACTATCCTGAGCTTCATAAGCCATTGGCACCTCTGTCGCAGTGTGTAGCCCCTGTTCCATTGCATACTTTGCCATTGGTGCATGCCATCTCCATGGAGTTGCAATAAGAAGTAGGTCAGCAAGCTCAGGATTGCACATTTGTTGCCAAGCGTTTTTGTCTGAACTGCCATCAACGACAAGTGGCGATTTGGATTGAAATTTTGCAATTCGTTCACTAGCTCTATCTAAATATCTCTTCTGAACATCACAAATTGCAACAATCTCACAATGCTCATTGCGAACAAGCCAATTGAGCATCTCTATTAAAGTTGTCCCTCTGTTTCCCAAACCAACGACTGCCACTCTTACCTTTTTAATGGGTGCGTCTGCGTAGTTAAACATACTACCGTCAATACCAGTGTTATTTGCGAGTTCATCTAAGTCTGCTGTAGGGGTTTGGCCTAAAGTTGCACCTGAAAAAAGTCCGCCTCCAAACAGAGCACTCAATCTTAAAAAGTCTTTTCTACGCATAATTATGGTTTTAATTCATACACCCCAGGCTTCCTCGGGTGAAGGATACAAGTTAGCAGTTTTTCAAAGTCTTCTTCTCTTTTCACGAAATCTAAATCTGAGGTATCTATCCAAAGCACTCTTGATCCCCTGTGGAATTTGTAGTGTTCTTTGTAACCATCCCAAACCCTCTCTAAATACCCTTCTGGAAGGTCTTGTTCGTAAGAGCGTCCTCTTTCTACGATTTGGGATTTAACCCTATCGATGCCGGGATTGAGGATGGCTATTACTTCTGGTTTGGGAAGCTTTGCCTCCATTAGCCTAAACATGGTTCTAAAGAGAATGAATTCGCTTCTAGGTAGATTAGCTTTTGCGAAGATTAGTGATTTTGCAAAACTGTAATCAGCGAGTACCCTTTGACGGAATAGATTTCTAGAACCTAGAGCGTCTCTTAATTGTTTGAATCGATCTGCTACAAATGCTAGTTCTACAGAAAAAGCATGGCTCTTAGGATCTTCGTAGAAACGCTCAAGAAAAGGATTTTCCTCAAAGCGCTCAAGAATAAGTTCTCCTCCATGTCTTTTGGAAAGAAGATTGCTTAAGGTGGTTTTGCCTGCACCTATATTTCCTTCGATGGCTATGTATGCGTATGGTCCCATTGAACTACTTTGGGCTCCGCAGAGCAATTAGATAAAAGTTGACTAACGGTTGAATCTACGTAAGGAATATTCAAATTTGGATCAAGGTCACATAAAGGTTGTAGAACAAACCTTCTAGAAGATATCCTTGGGTGTGGAACCTGTAATCTCTCTGATTGAACAACCTCATCTCCAGCAAGAAGGATGTCACAATCTAGAGTTCGACTTGCATAGCCTTCACCCTCAACACGACACCTACCATGATCAATCTCCACTTTCAATAAAACATCCAACAATTTGCTCAAGTCCAAATCTGTCTCAACACATACCACGCAATTTAAAAATGGAGGAGTGCCATCATCCATTCCCCAAGCCTCAGTCTCATAAATGTTAGATGTTGTTAATGATTTGATGGAACGTGATTCTACCAATTCACGCTCAATGTCAGCAATAGCTGAATTTATAGTCCTAAATCTATCCCCAAGATTAGAGCCCAAACCTATGTACACATTCCTCATCATAATAGTTGACCAAGATAAGTCTATATATTAGCATTTATGGAATTCTTAAAAAGTATAGTGAGCTCGGCTATCGGCTCAATGATTGGCATTTTGGTAGCAGGTACAATTTTAATTTTCATCTTCGTTGGAGCACTTGTTGGAGGGTTCGCGTCTGCGTTTTCTGAAACAGAAGGTATAGATGTAAATGTGAATGAGGATGGTGCAAATGTGCTAGTATTTGAGATGAATGATAGGATAGTAGAAAGGGGCGGAGGAGAGTCAATAAACTTTGACATAACTGGATTAAACTCTGAATCAACAATGGGTTTAGACCAAATCCTAGAAGGTCTCGAAAGAGCTTCTGCTGATGAAGATATTGAGGGTATATACATGAACCTTAGCGGAGTTGCAGCTATGCCATCGACACTTGAAGACATTAGAGAGGGGCTTGAAAATTTCCAGGATTCAGGAAAGTGGGTTGTTGCTTGGGCAGAGGGTATGTCTCAAGGCGGTTACTACATGAATTCTGTTGCAGACGAGATATACCTTCACCCAAATGGTTCACTTAGCATAGCAGGTCTAAGATCTCAACTGATGTTTTACCCAGGATTATTTGAAAAGCTAGGTATAGATGTTACAGTTTTAAGAGGGCCCAATAATAAATTCAAAAGCGCAGTAGAGCCTTATTTACGTAAGGATTTAAGTGAAGCAAATAAAGAGCAGCTCGGAGCTCTTCTTGGTGATTTCTGGGACAATATGAATGAATCTATTGCAGAAAGCAGGGGGCTCGAGCCAAACGCACTAGACGACATCGCCAACGATATTTCAATTAGAGTTGCAGAGGACGCTGTAGAACACGGATTAGTAGATAAGCTTCTTTATGAGGATGAAATTGAGGCATTACTTAAAGAAAAAGTTGGAGGTGAAGATGAACTACAGACTTTGTCATTTAAGGAGTATACAGTGGGAGAGGAGTTGTTCGGATTTGATTTGTCAGATCCTGATGCTATCGTAGAAATGTTTGAGAATGCTGAGGGTGGTTCTGACGAGGAAGAATCTAAAGATTTAGGTGGAGATGTAGCAGTAATCTATGCTGTTGGAGGGATAGAATCAGGCGAAGGAGATGCAGAAACTATTGGCTCTGTAACTATTGCCAATGCAATTAAGGAGGCAAGATTAGCGCCAGACGTAAAAGCAGTTGTGCTTAGAGTAAATTCACCAGGAGGCAGTGCTCTTGCAAGCGATGTGATCTGGCGTGAAACTGTTCTTCTAAAGGAAGCAGGAAAGCATTTTGTAGTAAGTATGGGTGACCTAGCTGCTTCCGGAGGATATTACATAAGCTGTGCTACAGATAAGATTTTTGCTAACTCGACAACTATAACTGGATCTATAGGAGTGTTTGGTTTAATTCCTAATCTAGGTGGAGCATACCAAAAGCATTTAGGAATCACCTTCGACGATATTTCAACACATGACCACGCAGGAGCACCAGATGGAGTGTTTGCAATGAATCAATTCGAAATGGATGCCTATAATGAGATAATCATTGACATTTACGAGGATTTTACTTCTAAGGTTAGTGAAGGAAGAGGAATGACTAGGGAACAAGTGGAGGAAGTAGCTAGAGGTAGGGTTTGGACTGGTGAGGATGCTCTAGAAATAGGACTTGTAGATGAACTAGGAAACCTAGATGATGCAATTACACACGCTGAGCAACTTATAGGTGGAGATGAACATGAGAAAGTTTACCTTCCTGAAATGAAGGATCCATTGGAAGCTCTAATTGAGGATTTTGCTGGAGTCCAAACTAAACTAAATGCTCTTGAGATTCTTGGTGCAGACCCAACAATGATCAAAGATGTTCTTGCTGTAAAGAGAGTAATTGAATCTGGTGAAGTTGCTCAAGCTAGACTTCCCTTCAATATTCAAATCAAATAATCTTTGGAGTTAGAAAAGGATAAAAGATTAAGTCCCAATGACTATGCTGAATCTGAAAAATTACAGGTAAAGCTTGTTGTTGAAGACGTGCGTTCAGGGAATAATATTGGATCATTCTTTAGAACAGGTGATGCATTTAGAATAGCTGGAATTGAGCTATGCGGAATTAGTTGTCATCCACCTCACAGGGATATACTCAAAACGGCATTGGGCTCTAGTAAACACGTGCCATGGCGAGGCCATGACACAGCGTTGGACGCAATAACTATTCTCAAATCTGATGGGTTTAAGATTGCATCAATTGAACAAACAGACTCAAGCATCATGCTAAGTGATTGGAGGCCTGAAAGAGGTGAAAAGTGGGCTTTTGTTCTAGGCAACGAGGTGCGAGGAGTTCAATCTGCAACCTGCAGTGAATCTGATGTTGTAATTGAAATTCCACAGCATGGAGTTAAGCAAAGCATGAACGTAAGTGTGTGTGCAGGAATAATCCTTTGGCAGGCTAGTCAGCTTCTTTAATAAACTTTAAAACATTTAGACCAAACGAAAAGGCCCAACAAACGCTGAGCCTTTTTCATCTGAGATTAAAACTATTACAGTCCTAACTCAATACCATCAAATTCTAAATCTGCATTTGCTTTAGACTCTAGAGAAGAGTCCTTAGTAAGAGCAGCGTCAAGGTTTGATTTAACTCCTGCGTCATCTCCAAGACGAGCACAACAGATTGCCATAACGTAGCTAGCAATAGCTCCATCGTCGTTAGAGTTGTTTAGAGTAGTCTTTGCGCCTTTAGCATCTCCCTTAAGAAGCTTAGCTAGTGCAAGGTTAACAGTGTTTGACCCGCTCATGCTAGAGATAGCTGACCCGTAGTTACCATTAGTAATAGCAACAAGACCTTTGTTGTAACTAGTCTCAGGATTAGAGCCTGCCTTAGCTAAAAGAGAAGCAGCATCTTCCATACGACCTTCTTGACGAGCTATAGCTCCAAGGTTGTTAAGAACAGCTTTATTACCAGCATCTAAGCTGTGAGCCTTGTTAAATGCTTCTTTCGCCTGATTGTTACGACCCATTTCCATTAAACAAACACCACTGTTGTTGTGACCTCTTAAATCACCTGAATGAAGAGAAGCACAAGATGAGTAGATAGCGTATTTGTCATCAAGATCGTCAAAAAGAGTGGCACTGTAAAGAAGCTCTTCAACAGTAAGAGTTTCAGGAGCAGACTTACAAAGATCAATTAGTTCTTCGTCAGTGTAGCCTTCAACTGTGTAGTCAAGAGCAATCATAGAACGACGAAGTGAAGGAAGAATTCTTTCCTCAATTTCAGAGTATGTCTTAGCAATGTTGCGAATCTCTTCTTCACGCTTGTTCTTGTCAGTGTACATCTCTAGAACACGGATGATTAGATCCTTGTCTGCGATGTCAGAAGACTTCATTAGCTTTTTGAAACCTTCCCAGTCCTCACCTTTGGCAACAAGGTTTGCGAAGTCTTCAGCTGTTTCAACTCTAGCTCTTCTCAACTCTCTCTGAAGAGATCTGTGTGCTGATGATGCTCTATCAGCAGCAAGGTCTTCGTTCAAGCTAATCTCACCCTCTGGAGAAGCGTAAGCCTCAATTGTAACTCCAGTAACAGACACACTGTCTGCAGTTGCAGCAAGAGTAAATAACGCTTTCATAGCTGCCCACTCGTCTGTCTTAGTCTCTCTAGACTTTACAACAGAACTATTGTAGTCGTAGTTGATTTCGTCATTGTGTGTGTAAGAGATAGTTCTTTGGAAACGATCAGGAGTGATCATAAACTTGTCGTCAGGTTGAACAAGGTTTGGTGTAGTAATAACACCCTTACAAAGGAAGTAAGGTTCAAAATCTACAACGCTTTCACCCTTCTTACCTCTAATTCTCAATTCTAAGTGAGAAGCGTCTTCCATTACGTCTTGGTATGGAATGCTCGCATTATAAGTGAAAGATTTTCCTACTTCGTAAGAAACAACTGTGTAGTTTCCAGCAGCATCTTCACCTTGGAAGCCTTCAGTTTCAAAAGCAGCTTCGCCACCTTCCCAAACAAGGACAGGAGTAGCTTCAAGGATTACTTTTTTGCCAAAGTATTTAGCAGGAAAGTTTCCAGTAATAGTAACCTCAACGTTTCCTCCTTGAAGGATAAGCGTCTCAGGTTCAACAGAAAGGCCAACTGTGTCTAAGGCTTTTTCCATAGAGCCAAGGCCTGCGCAGCCAGCTAAAAAGATAGCTACTGCTATTGCAATAAATGTAGAGTTTGATTGTAGCATGCGAGTAATTAGGTTTGTGAATCGCAGATTATTAAAGCAAAATTAGTGTAAAAAGTAAAGGGTAGAAGACAAAATATATTAAGCTGTCACAACTCCCATGTTAGAAAACTTGCGTATTCTTTGTGAGATTCTTTTATCGGGACCTTGCTTCATAAGTGAGTCTATATTTTCAATCAATACTTTCTTTAAAGTATCGAACATTTCTTCTCTGTTATTATGAGCTCCACCAAGTGGTTCAGGGATGATGTCATCTATTAAACCTAGCTCTTGCATATCATCACCTGTAAGCTTTAGGGCTTCAGCAGCTGTGATTTTATGATCCCAAGATTTCCAAAGAATAGATGAACAAGATTCTGGAGAAATCACACTATACCAAGTGTTTTCCAACATCATCACCTTATCTCCGATACCAATTCCAAGTGCTCCACCTGATGCTCCTTCACCGATAATGATGCAAATAATTGGCACCTTAAGCTGAACCATTTCGATTAGGTTACGAGCAATCGCTTCACCCTGACCTCTTTCCTCAGCCTCTAATCCAGGATATGCTCCAGGAGTGTCAATGAGAGTAACAACTGGTCTGTTGAATTTCTCAGCTAGTTTCATAAGCCTTAATGCTTTCCTGTAGCCTTCAGGATTTGCCATCCCAAAGTTTCTGTACTGCCTTTGCTTTGTATTAGCACCCTTTTGCTGGCCGATGAACATTACAGGTCTTCCATCTAAATCACCGAAACCTCCAACCATAGCCTTGTCGTCTTTAACTGTTCTATCTCCGTGAAGTTCCATAAATGAACCATCAGTAATAGCATGAACGTAGTCTAGAGTATAAGGACGGTCTGGGTGTCTACTTACAAGAACTCTTTCCCATGGAGTGAGTTTCCCGTAGATTTCTTTAGTGACTTCTTCTATTTTGGCTTCTAGCTCAACAATAGTAGTCGTCATATCAAGGTCGTTGTTGTCCTCGATGTCTTTTGCCTTGTCAAGTTGCTCTCTTAGAGTCTTGATAGGCTCTTCGAATTCTAGATAATTCATTGGTGCAAAGATGATAAAAAGTCGAGCATTTCCCTAATAGCAATGCCCCTATGACTGATTTTATTTTTCTCGTCTCCAGTCATTTCTGAAAACGTCCTAGTTTCATTAATGGGAATAAACACTGGGTCGTAACCAAATCCTTCAGTGCCAGACTTTTCCAGCGCTATTTTTCCAGAGCAAACCCCCTCTATTAACTTCTCATTATCGCCAGTAATAATGTGAATTGCAGTCCTAAATTGAGCACTTCTGTCGTTACTCCCTGCTTTATCTAATTCACTAAGCAAATGTGACATGTTTGCATCGGCATTTTTCTCTGGTCCACCATACCTAGCAGTATAAACTCCAGGAGCTCCATTTAGAGCTTTCACCTCAAGACCTGTATCGTCAGCAAAACAATCGTAACCATAATTTTCCTTGACGTATCTCGCCTTTAGAGCAGCATTGCCTTCAAGAGTGTCAGCAGTTTCAGGAATATCCTCATTACAGCCAATGTCTGGAAGGGATTTTACAATGTATTTACCCTCTAGCAATCGAGCGACTTCCTTTGCTTTGTTTGGGTTTCCTGTTGCAAAAACAATAACGGGCAGATCATTAGCCATTTCCTTTCTCAAAATTTTCCCAGCAGTATTTCTGTGAATTAGACCAAACTTAAAAACCCTAGGCCTTTCCTTATCACTCACAACACTTTCAACTTTTCCAATTAACTCTTCAAGTTCTTCAGTACTAGGTTGAGATATGTCAATTCTCAATGCCACACATTGCCCATATTCCTCGTGATCAACTCCGTAAACAGCAAGATCTTCATCTATTACTGTGCGTAATTTCTCTTCGATTTTCTCAGGGTTAAATTTCAATCCTCCAGAATTGATGGTGTCGCTGTGACGGCCAAGCCAAATGAACTCATTTCCTTTTACCTCCGCGAGGTCATCAGTCAAAATCGAATGTACTCCGCGTTGAGGTGAGTTTATGATGAGTCTTCCTGCCTCAGTAGAAAGTTCAATCCCTGGGAGGGCGGTGAATCGTTCTTCGCCGTGTTTGCGGAGTGCAATGTGGGTAATGGTTTCAGTCATACCAAACCCTTCGTAAACGTCAAGGCCTTCTGTGATTAATGAGGTGGGAGTGGGGGAGCCGCCGAGGAGGAGTTTGTCGATGTTGTTGAGTGAGACATGGGCTTTGAGGGCTTGGTGCGGGGTTAGGGCGGCGAATTGGGCTTTGGGAAGTGGCGAAGAGATGCTGGGGTTGATAGCGATGAGATTGAGGTCGCCGACGATGGCGCGGATGAGCATCATTTTGCCTGCGATGAAGTCAATGGGGAGGGCGAGGACAGCACTGTCGCCTGGGGTGAGGTCGAAGTAGGTTAGGGTTTGCTGGGCGCTGTGGGTGGCAGCTTGCCGAGAGTGGGTGATGAGTTTGGGTTCGCCGGTGGAGCCGGAGGTGGAGCAGGTGAGGGGAGCGTCAGTGTTAAACCAAAACTCTAAAAAATCGGCAATGCCCGAGGTCCAGTTTGGTCCGTGTTGCTCCAGGAGTTGGGCGCCTTCAGCTGTAAGAGGGTAGTGCTTTTGGTCAACTGTTATCTTAGGGACGTGCCAGATTTTTCCTTCTGAGATTTTTAGTGTGGCTGGAGTGTTGTTGGTGTAGAGGCTGCCAGTACCGAGGCCTGAAACTCCCACGCACAGATTAGAGGTTGCGGCTTTGTGTGCCGTCCAATCTGCTATGGCTTGTAGGCCGATGTTAGATTCAAGGGCTGAGGTTGACCACCATGAAATACCTCGGGCTTCTGCAAGGTCTATCCACTTGTTTGCAACATCAAGACCTCCCAATAGGCTTGGTTTGAGAATGATGAACTGTGGCTTAATGGCATCAAGTAACTGTGCCATCTCTGATTCATCATTGATGCCAATCAATTCCTCATCTAATGCAATAGGGATGGGGCTTTTCTGGCAGATGCGGTGCATCAGGGAGGTTTGGCCTGCAGCAATAGGCTGCTCCAAGCTGTGGATGTCGAAGTGCGACAATTGCTCCAACTTTTCTAACACATCCTCACCAAATGCGCCATTAGCATCGAGCCTCAAAGCGTATTCAGGATAAGGGCAAATCTCTCTTGTTCGCTTTAAAATCTGGAGCTCATCTTCGAAATCTAGAGCTCCTATTTTAAGCTTTATCGTCTTAAACCCCTTCGACTTCAACTCCTCCACCTGCGCCAGCATCTCCTCCCCAGATCCCATCCACACCAAACCATTGATGTCCATCCCCTCAGCCCCCCTAGAAAACCCTGTTTCAGGCAACTCATCATGAAGTTCATTAAGAATCATCTCCGCAGCAAATCGCACCGACGCGGTTTCTATATCGTTGAGATCAAGAGTATCCCCACCAACTAGTCGCTCTAATTCCGCAACCGCCTCACCCTCTGTTTCACGGCTCAACCCAGGAATCAACGAGCACTCCCCAATAGCAATCCTCCCGTCAATTGTAGTAGCCCTCAAATAATAGCATGGCTTTTTGATGAGGGTGTCGCGCGAGGTTTGGGCCGGCTTCTTGAAAATCAGCGGCCTTGACTCGAAGTCGATTTTCAGATTTGAAATAGGGGAGAGCACGACTAAAGAGTTGCAGTCATTAACATGAACATTCCTGTGACGAATGCAAATAGGGCGACTTTTTTGAGTTCTGGGTCTAGGTTTTTTGCTTCCTTATTATTCCAAACAAAAACAAGGTTCTTCATGCACACCAAAGCGATCAAAGCATACCACATCAGGCCCTTCCAATCCTGCAAAAACCACAGCATACAACCCCATGCAATGACCAAAACTGTGGCGTGATACTTCTTTGCATTGTCAGGCCCCATCTTCACTACCAATGTGTTTTTGCCAGCTGCTTTATCCCCGTCGTGGTCGCGCATATTGTTCAAATTCAAAACAGCGACGGCCATCAGTCCGGAAAAAGTGGCGGGTAGGAGCCAGCTGGTTTGGACTTCGTGGGAGAGAAGAAATGCAACTCCAAGCACTCCAACGTATCCAAAAAACAGCAACACAAATAGATCCCCCAACCCCCTGTAACCATAAGCGCTCTTGCCCATGGTGTACTTGAACGCCGCTGCAATAGCAGCCACACCTAATATCACGAGCCCCACAGAGCTCAAATCCACCCCGACTTCTCGGAACGACACAAACACGGTAGCACACCCGGCCACAAAGATCACAACGGAATTAAATATCAGCTTAGCTCTCATTTCGGCTGGCGTAATTTCGCCAGAAGCCAAAGCTCGGTCGGGCCTATTATCCCCGTCCGTCCCCTTCATAAAGTCGCCGTAATCATTGGCGAAGTTTGCCAGGGTCTGAAGCTTTACAACAACAAAAAATGCAAGGCCCAAAACTAGCCACGAAGCCTCCGGATTCGCTTGGAAACCCACAGCGCCTCCTATCAAAACACAAGTTGTTGCTAGGGGCAGGGTGCGCGGGCGAGCTGCTTTAATCCAAGCCTGGATTCTAGCCATTTATCAAGGGAATTTGGGGTATTTCTGGAAGTTTGGCTCCCTCTTTTCTAAGAAAGCTTGCTTTCCCTCTTGCGCTTCCTCCATCAGGTAGTACATAAGAGTAGCATCTCCAGCAAAGTCCATCAATCCTCTCTGACCATCTAGCTCAGCATTCAATCCACGCTTGATCATTCTTACAGCAAGAGGCGATCTCTTTAAGATAGTCTTACACCACTCAACTGTTGTATCTTCAAGCTTATCCAATGGCACTACTGTATTTACAAGCCCCATCTTTTCTGCCTCAGCAGCTGAATATTGATTGCAAAGGAACCAAATCTCACGAGCCTTCTTCTGTCCCACAATAGAAGCCAAGTAGCTAGATCCAAACCCAGCGTCAAAACTTCCAACCTTAGGACCAGTCTGACCAAAAATTGCATTATCAGAAGCAATACTCAGGTCGCAAACCACGTGCAGTACGTGCCCTCCACCGATGGCATATCCATTGACCATTGCAATTACTGGCTTAGGAAGTGATCTAATTCTCTTATGAAGATCTAGTACGTTCAACCTTGGAACTCCATCCTCGCCGACATAACCGCCTATGCCCTTTACGTTTTGGTCTCCTCCAGAACAAAACGCCTTATCACCTTCACCTGTCAGCACAACGACACCCACTTCATTCCTCTCGCGAGCAATGTCCATAGCGTCGATCATCTCAATATTAGTCTCAGGGCGGAATGCATTGTAAACCTGCGGACGGCAGATAGTAATCTTTGCTATTCCTTCGAAGAATTCAAATCTGATGTCCTCGTATTCCTTGATAGTTGTCCAATTGCGTTGACTCATCTCTTTAAAATCGTTTTATAAACTTCAGTACTTGTCGGACCATCAGTAATTACTTCAAGAATTGATACAGTTTCACTCGCTTGCATCGCCTCAATAGCCGTCAAAGTTTCATCTTTATTCGTTGCACAAAAGTAATTTAGACCGCAGTATTCAGCGGCAGATTTTACACGTGTTCTAGGTTTAGTTTCAAAGTATTTAACAACCAAGCCCAAACCCTCCGGACCATCCAACCATCTAAATATCTCCCCACCACCATTATTGATTACTACAACTTTCAAATTCGCTGGCATTTCCTGAACTGAAGCCAGCCCATTCAAATCATACAAAAACGCCACATCCCCCGTAATCAAAACAACTTCCTCTCCCGACCCCACTGCATCACCAACAGCAGTAGATGTACACCCATCAATCCCCGCAACACCCCTATTACAGTGATACTTCAATCCCCTAGGACTCTTCACCAACTGTACATATCTAGCCGAAGTAGAGTTGCTCAGGTGCACACTACACCCCTCACCAACCCCGCTCAAAATCGTCTCAAAAGCGACTACATCAGACCACTCCACACCATCCAACTCCACACTCTTCTCCAATTCCTTCCACTTCCTCACAAATTCCTCATCACACCTGTGCTTCCCATCAAATTCTCTCAGCCACTCAATCGGATCTGCGTCAATTGTGGTCACTAGCGACCCCCATGTATCCCAGCCCTTAAAAGTCTGTCCGACGTGATAGTGGTTTGGTCTTTTTTCAATCAAATACTTTCGAAAAGCCTTACTAAGAGTAGGTGTACCCAAAGTAATCACCACATCCGGCTCCTCAGGCAACTCTCCACGCCCCATCAGCATGTCAGCCGAGTGCACAACGGCATCCCCCCAAATTCCTGACCACTTCTCGCAAACCCCTGGCAAGCTCAACTCCAACCCATCCTCATTCCTGTAAAACGGCAACGCCCCAGCCACAACCAAAATCCTAATCCCCTCAACCATCAACTCAGCCGGCACACCCGCCCTTACCTTGTTACTCCCCCCAATCTTGATCAGATTCAAACCCAAATCCACTTCCTCCAATCCATACAACGGCTCCTCAAACGGTACATTAATATGAACTGACGTCCCCTTGGCCGCAGTGTCAAACGCCTTCTTCGCCTCAACAACAATCTCAGCATCCCCCAACTCCAACTCGTCAATCAGCACGGCGTGACCACAGTTCTTACCAAAAATCCCAGCCTGAAACACAGATTGTCCGTGCCCCCGTTCGATCACGCGGGTAGGTCTATCAGCAGTAATGCTAATCAACGGCACCCTCGCATGAAAGGCCTCGGCGATTGCGGGCCCGTGATTAAGCGCAGCAGTTCCCGAAGTACAGACCACAGCTGCCGGCGTTCCCGTCCTTAGTCCCAAACCCAAAGCGTAATAAGCAGCCGCCCTCTCATCAATGACCACATGAGTCCGCACCCCCGGGTGCGCGTCAAATGCGATAGTCAAAGGTGCATTCCTTGAACCAGGACTAATAACGACGTGCTTCAATCCAGATTCGGCTAGCTGTGCTACTAGAACAGATGCTCCTCTGTGATTTGATGTCGCTTTTTTAGTCATTGACAATGGTTGATTGTATGGCAGATAGTTTCGCCTCTGTTTCTTCCCACTCCGAATCTATATCAGAACCCTCAACTATCCCACCTCCAGCAAATAATTGTATACCGTCGTTTTGCCATTTAGCGCAGCGTAAATTCACATAGTAAGCGCTTCCAGATGCAGATTCTACCCCTAGGTAGCCAGTAAAGTACTCTCTGTTAAATCTTTCGTTTTGAGTAATGAAATCGCAAGCTCTTTTGAGAGGTCTTCCACCAACAGCAGGAGTGGGGTGCAGGTTGTTTGCTAGTTCTACGATGCTTCCTGTAAGTGAACATCTAAAACGGGTTTCTAGGTGAACTAGGTTTCCGTATTCAAGGTCTTCACGTGGTTCAACTCGTAAATCTGTTGCGCCGTGATTTTCTAAAATGGCCTTGATATAGTCTGTTACTAGATTTTGCTCTTCGTATTCCTTAGAAGTCCAAGGTGAAGTGGCAATAGATTCCTTTGTTCTTGTTCCTGCCAGAGATACAGTTTCAACCCTGTTGTCAGAAGCAGCAACTAATAGTTCTGGTGTTGCGCCACACCATACACCAATTCTTGGGTGTTCAATGAGATAAACAAAGGCGTCCTTATGAGTTTGGCATTTATTCTTAAACGTCTCTTCAGGTGAGAATTCACCTTCAATGCTTTTTACTCTTGAGACCACAACTTTTTCTAAATCACCAGATTCGATCAAATCCAAGGCGTTTTTCACAGCTATCCTATGCTCATCCCTACTAGTGCTTAACTCCTCGTATTTTTCATCAGTCTCGATGGTGCCTTTTTCAGGAAATTTAGCAACAACTACGTGGCCTTTCAATTCTATCGAAGAAAAATTACCGTTGAGTTTAAATGGAACAAATCTGAAGCAAGAAGTTCCGCTATCAGATGCTTCCATTGTGTAGACGTCTTTTGCTCCAGGTGGGCGCCACCACACTTTTGCACTACTCATTTCGAGGTATAATCATTACAGTTAACCTCGAAGTGCAAATTAGTTTATCTGATTCGTCGACGATGTCAATAGACCAAACATGCAGTTTCCCACCTCTGTGTTTTATGGTAGCTGTTCCATAAACCCAGCCTGATTTCACAGATCTAACATGATTTGCATTTATCTCAATACCTACAGCTCCCTTACCTTCTTTCTCAACTAAAAAGTGAGAGCCTATTGATCCCAATGTTTCAGCAAGCACAACACTAGCTCCTCCATGTAGAAGGCCATATGGTTGATGAGTTCTAGAATCGACAGGTATTTTGCCCTTAACTAGACCTTCCTCTACAGATATAACCTCCAAGCCTATTGCTTCTGCAATGGTGTTCAGGCCTAGTTTATTGAGATTTGACATAAAATATTGCATTTCTGGTACACAAACTTAATTATTTTACCCCCTGAAACCATAGTAAAATCAGGCGATTCGTAAAAAAAAGCAACTTTTTTTGAAAAAAATAGGCAACCCCGTAAAATCACACCCGTCTTACTGGTGACATGGTCTATGACTATGTTGGTTTCAATTTTCTTGCAGGTATAGATAAGGTCCCCTCAAAGGGACCTTATCTTCTTTTATAAAGATCGTTTAGAGATTATTGTAGCCTTACGTAAACGACGGCCTTAGTTTCAAAAAACTCTTCTGAATACCAACCTGATATTGGAAGTACTTCTGAAGATCTTTTTATCTCACTAAGTTCTTCTTTTAAATCGCCTCCTTTCAAGTATAGTATGCCGTTAGGCCAAGGGTTTAAACACTTGTCACTAATCTTGTTTTCTATCCATGGGAGAAATTTACTCATCCTAGTAACAGCTCTACTAACAATAAAGTCAAATTTCCCAGGAACTTCATTGGCCCTTAAGTGGTAAGCTGTAACGTTTTTCAATCCTAGTTCAGCTATCAACGCCTTTACAACTTTGATTTTTTTGCCAATGCTGTCACATAAGACAAACTCAACATTTGGGTATAGAATAGCTAATGGTAAGCCTGGAAGTCCTCCACCTGTTCCTACGTCTAAAACTTTGGATCCATCTGCAAATCTCATTGCTTTAGAAATTGCCAAACTGTGAAGAACATGGCGAGTGTAGAACTCATCAATATCCTTCCTAGATACAAGATTTATTTGAGAATTCCACTCAGTGAAACTCTTGCCCAGCTTTAGGAACTGAGATTTTTGATCGTCAGTTAATTCTGGAAAATACGTTTCTATTACTTCCAATACAGGAGTTTTAGTGTACTACACCAATTTGGTTTACAGCTCTTTCACCTTTAGAGTTAATCCATGTCACAATGTATAGACCCTCAGTCCAAGCGCTAACATCTACCTGTGTTCTGCTAGAATTTATATTTTGGTCTGAATGCATAACTCGTCCAGCAGCATCTGAAATCATAAACTCGCCATCAGCAGATGGGGTTTCAATAGTCAGGATGTTGTTAGCAGGGTTTGGATAAATATCCAGCTTGGGCATTGTAGCACCTACTGATGACCATTCTGTGCAGAATTGGTCAGTTTCAGATTCTTCGAATACTCCATCAGATTCTACCATTACATTATTGTCATCGTCATATACAACCCAGCTTCCCTCACCGTATTCGCAGCAAAGGCCATCACCGTATGAATCGTGTAGAGTTACAATGTAGCATCCTTCTTCAAGGCACAGATCAACAACTACTTGCTCACCATCCAAATCGTCTGCATATGGTCCGCCTTCATAAATAACAGTACCAAGACGCTTGATAGTCCATGTAGTTTCTGAGCCATAATCGTCTAGAGTAAGAACAAATGAAAAATCGTAAGTATCTCCAGCGAAAGTTGAGAATTCAGCTTCAGTTTCGTCGTTAAGTGAATTCTCGTCGTTTACACCGTTAGGATTACTCACTTCAACTTCAATAGTGTTGCCCCCATCTACAGGAGTAAATTGAGGGAGACTTATTGTTTCAGTACCTCCTTGACTCAAATTTCCAGTCCAGTTTATCTGTTGAGAGTTTGAGTTATTGATGTTGTAAATGATAGTACATGATGTTAAGTTGTTATTGCCAGGATTGCTCAAAATAACATCAACTTCGATAGGGTCTGACCCGCAAATCAAGCCTTCAGGAGCGCCTGAAATTGTAACACCCGCATCGTTGTCGTATGAAATAGCTCCGTCAGGATATCCATCCCAAACCATTGTTCCACCACCAGAAGGATCTAAGTATTGAGAAGCTCCATTGCCCCAGCTAACATCTAATCTTCCGTAGTAATCGTATTGACCGTTGTTTTGGCTTCCTTGACAAGCAGCAGCACCTCCGTATAACTGTCCAATAATTCTGTGGTTGTTGTCAAATAGTGGAGCTCCTGATGATCCAGGCTCTGTTACACCATCTTCCCATTGATCAATAAACCAAACCGCAGCACCAGCAGCATTTGTTGGATATGGACTATCATCTTCAAAACAGATCTTCTTAATGTCTCCACCTGGATGGTGAATGCTGACAGCAGATGAAGGTGTTACTCCTGATGCGTCAAAACCAGCGTACTGAACGTTAAAAGATGCAGGTGGAGTTTCACTTAACTCTAAAAGAGCATAGTCAGAACTGCCGTTGCTTACAAGTGTTGTAGCACCACTAATGCTTTGGTTAGTTGGACCAGTAGATCCGTTGCATGTTGCGCTTTCGTGATTAAAGTAAAACAACCAAGAGCCAGGATTACCAAGACAGTGATTTGCTGTTAAGAAATACGGTGTTCCGTCGTTAGCTGTGTTGTTGATTAATGCTCCAGTGCAGGCTCCCCAGCCACCTTCTACGATAATCGCAACTGATCTTGATTCAGTTTGCCATGGAGCTCCTTCTGGACAATTGATGTTGATGTTACAAGCTCCAGAGTTTCCAAATGGCCCTCTGTATTGTTCTGCTACATCTTCTGCGTATTGCAATAAGCTTCTGTAGCCATAAACTGCTTGATCAATTGCAATAGGAGCTGTTTTGCCTCTAGAAATTGGCTGGTGTAATTCGACAATGATTTCAGAGCCAATTATTACCCCAGTTGCTAAACCACCCCACTCTTTCATGTTTCTATGGTCAAATCTTCCAATAAATTGTTGAGTAAGAGGAGACCAAACAAATAGATATGCACCTTTCTCAAGTGCAAATTCAGAAAATCTTACAGACATGCAAGTTGCATCTTCTCCTGTGATAGCTACTCTCCAAACGTTTTCATCACCTTCAACAGTCCAGTAACCATGAGTTTCAGGTCTAATATCTACTGAATTCTCAACACCAAATCTCCAAGGCATGTCCTTTATTTTATCTGTAACTGCATCCTCAGCCGCTAGAGCTTCTCTATCAATAGCAGGAAGTTCAACTCTTGTTGAATTCAAACTTTCAGAGTTCATCATGAATGAAGGTTCACCACCATAACTGATTTGGGCTTGAGTAGACGTGAAAACAGCAAAGCATAATAGCAAAGCCAAAAATTTAGCAATAGTCTTTTTCATTTTAGTAAGTGTAACTAAGTGTAGGTTTCCAATTTTCTAGCAAGATAAAAGTTGTGCCTCTTGGCGTACCTCTAAACTCGCTAATATCGTATTTCAATTCTTCAATAATCATTGCCCTGCAAGGGTCACCATCAGAACGATGAACAATGCGCATAGGTTGCTTAGGTGGCAAACTTTTAAGCATGGGGCCATTTGGTTCAATTGCGAATGTGTGATCTCCGCATCCACCAGAATAGCTTACTCGTGTAAATAAAGTATCTCCTTGAATGAAAGCCGTGTCGATATCCAATGCTGCTGCTTCAAATACAACCTGAGAATCGATAGATTTTTTCTCAGAACTACATGACCAAACACTAATGGTGAGTGCTAATAGAACTAAAGAAAGAATGCGATTTTTCACATTGTAAAGATATGACCTACTTACTTCTAAGCTCAATTAAGTTTTCAAGAGCAAAATGCTCATCTCTCAAGCGTGCTGCCTCGAGAAAATCCATGTCTTTTGCAGCTTTATTCATTGCTTTTTTAGCATGGTCAGATAGCTTTCTTAACTCCTCTATCTTCATCGTTCTCAATACTGGATCTGAAGCAGGTTTAATGGTAAGTTGATCTGGCTCGGCTGCGATGTTTTTGAGTCTTCTGGTAACGTGATGACTTTGGCTGTGTAAGCTGTGTTTTTCACGTTTGATTTGTTGAGGGACTTGTCCAGTTTCTTTATTAAATGCCTCTTGTTTCTCTCTCCTACGTTTAGTTTCATCTATAGTCTGTTGCATGCTCTTTGTTATTTTGTCAGCATACATGATTACACGACCATTAATATTTCGAGCTGCTCTTCCTGCAGTTTGAGTTAGCGATCTAACACTTCTTAAAAAGCCTTCCTTATCAGCATCCATAATTGCCACTAGGCTTACTTCAGGAAGGTCAAGTCCCTCTCTTAGAAGGTTAACACCTACAAGAACATCGAATTCTCCCTCTCTTAAATCCTGTAAGATCGCTACTCTTTCAAGTGTTTTAACATCAGAGTGTATGTAACGGGTAGCAATGTTTATTCTTTCGAGATACTTTGTTAATTCTTCAGCCATTCTCTTCGTGAGAGTTGTAACTAGAACTCGATCACCATTTCCAACTGTTTTCTGTATTTCTGAAACTAGGTCATCTACTTGATGGGTGCATGGGCGTACTTCTATCGGTGGATCTAAAAGTCCTGTTGGTCTGATTACCTGTTCGACAATTACTCCTCCTGCGCGTTCTAATTCAATATCCGCTGGTGTGGCACTAACGTAAATACATTGATTAAGCATGCCAGTGAATTCCTCAGCCGTGAGTGGTCTGTTGTCTAGGGCCGATGGTAGTCTAAATCCGTGTTCAACAAGATTGACTTTTCTAGATCTATCACCACCGTACATTGCGCCGACTTGAGGTATGGTGACGTGACTTTCGTCAACTACTAATAAGAAGTCGTCTGGAAAGTAATCTAGTAGGCAGAAGGGTCTTTCTCCTGGTTGTCTTCTGTCGAAGTAGCGGGAGTAGTTCTCGATTCCAGAACAGTATCCTAGTTCCTTGATCATTTCCAGGTCGTAGAGGGTTCGTTCTTCGAGGCGCTGGGCTTCTAGGTCGTGGCCTTGTTCAAGGTGGAATTGTTTGTGCTTTACCAGGTCCTGTTGGATTTCCCAAACGCATTGGTCAGTGTTTTCCTTACTGCTGACAAATAGGTTGGCGGGGTAGATCTTGAAGGTGTCGAAATCGTGGATTCGACTACCTGTTTCTGGGTCTATTGTGTAGAGATCTTCGATTTCATCACCCCAAAAGGAAATTCTTAAGGCGTGGTCGGCATATGCCAAGTACACGTCAACTGTATCGCCCTGTACCCTGAACGATCCCCTAACTAGGTCGAGTTGAGTTCTACTATAAAGGCTTGAAACTAGCATGTGGAGAAGGGCATTGCGACTTATTGTCATTCCCTTGGAAACTTCTATGACGCTTTTGTGGAATTCGTTTGGGTTTCCTATTCCATATATACAACTAATACTTGCAACAACTATAATGTCACTTCTTCCGCTTAGTAGAGATGATGTAGTACTCAATCTAAGCTTTTCAATTTCTTGATTGATTTGAAGATCCTTTTCAATGTATGTTCCCGTTGTAGGGATGAATGCTTCTGGTTGATAATAGTCGTAATAGCTGACGAAATATTCTACTAGGTTGTTTGGGAAAAATGCTTTGAATTCGCTATAGAGTTGTGCAGCGAGGGTTTTGTTGTGGGAAAGGACTAGGGTGGGGCGTCCGGTTTGGGCTATTACATTGGCTATGGAAAAAGTTTTTCCAGATCCTGTAACACCTAATAATACCTGATGCTCTGTGCCAGAATTAACCCCATCCACAAGCTGTTTAATAGCTTCTGGCTGATCACCTCTTGGGGTGTAATCGCTTATCAATTCAAATTCTGACTTTGCCACGTGTGTCAAATTTATGACGTAAAAAAGGCCCGCCTAAGCGAGCCTTCTTAAAAGTGTGTTTATAAGCTTTTATTCAGCAACAACTTCAAACTTAACAGTTGCAGTTGCTTCTTTATAAACTTTTACTGTAGCCTCGTAAGAACCAAGTTCTTTGATAGCGTCGCTAGAAAGTTTAATCTGCTTGCGATCAATATCGTAACCAGCGTTTTGAATAGCTTCAGCTAATTGGATGCTGTTAACTGAACCGAAAATCTTTCCAGACTCGCCAGCCTTTGCACCAATCTTAACGCTAAGGTTGTTGAGTGAATCAACAATTCCTTGAGCTGCTTCGATTGCTTTAGCTTCCTTATGAGATTGTTGACGAATTACTTCAGCAACAATTTTTCTAGCTGACTCAGTAGCCGCAATTGCCTTTCCTTGTGGGATTAGGAAGTTGCGCGCAAATCCAGTTTTTACAGTAACAATATCATTCTTGCTACCTAACTGGTCGATGTCTTCTTTTAGAATAATATCCATGACGTTTATTAGTATAGGTTGTCAGCTACGTAAGGCATTAGTGCTAGGTGACGAGCTTTTTTAATAGCTTGTCCAGCCTTGCGCTGATACTTTAGGCTAGTACCAGTTATACGACGTGGTAAAATTTTACCCTGTGGGTTACAAAGCATTAAAAGGAAATCTGGATCCTTGTAGTCAATGTACTTGATACCTTTTTTGCGGAAACGACAGTAACGCTCTGCTTTAGTTTCGATATCAATTGCTTGTAAGTAACGTACTTGCTTATCTGCCATAATTTCTAGGTATTAAGCGTTTGGAGCATCCGCAGAAGCTTCTGCAGTTGACTCTGATTTGCGGTTAGACTTGTCGCGGCGTGATTCCGCGTATGCGATGTGGTGCTTATCCATTGCAGTTGTGAGGAATCTGATGATTCTCTCGTCGCGACGGAATTCAGTCTCGAAGGGACGGACTGCAGAACCCTCTGCTTCCCACTCAATCAGATGGTAGAAGCCTGTTGACTTCTTCTGGATTGGGTAAGCGAGCTTTCTAAGCCCCCATGCATCCTCATGTAGGATCTTACCGCCATTGCTAGCGATTGTTGCACGGTACTTCTCAACTGTTTCCGCTACCTGTTCTGCAGATAGCACGGGAGTCATAATGAAAACAGTTTCGTATCTATTCATTTTAAAATGATTTTTAATGGGGCGCAAAATTACGTAATACTTGGGAAATCAACAAAGTTCTATACCAAAACTTTGCTACTCACCTCATGGGTGTGTGTTTAGTGTGTAAAACTAGCTTTGTTTGCGCCGGTTTTCAAAACGATATTCGCAACATGAGTGATACACAATACTTAGTCTCTGCTAGGAAATACCGCCCACAAGATTGGGGGGAAGTTGTAGGCCAAGATGGTATTACTCAAACTCTTAAGCAAGCTATTTCTTCAGGCCAAATAGCTCAAGCATACCTTTTTTGCGGTCCTCGTGGTGTGGGCAAAACTACATCTGCTAGAATTTTCGCGAGAGCAATTAACGGTTTTGACCCAAATGACGATGCAATGTCATTTAACGTGTTTGAGTTAGACGCGGCATCAAATAATAAGGTTGAGGACATTCGCAGTATTGTTGAACAAGTACGCATTCCACCACAGCACGGAAAGTACAAGGTATATATCATCGATGAGGTGCATATGTTAAGCCAGGCTGCGTTCAATGCCTTTTTGAAAACATTGGAAGAGCCTCCTGCACACGCTGTTTTTATTCTTGCCACAACTGAAAAGCACAAAATTCTTCCAACGATTTTATCTCGTTGCCAGATTTTTGACTTCCACAGAATCACTGTACCATCAATGGTTAACCATTTAAAGGAAATTGCTTCTAAAGAGGGTGTTCATGCTTCAGAAGATGGGTTGCATGTAATTGCTGCAAAAGCTGATGGAGCATTGCGTGATGCTTTGAGTATGTTTGACCAACTTGTTGCATTTGCTGGAAAAGAATTGACTTATGAAGTGGTTACTGAGCAACTGCATGTACTAGACCACGATACATATTTTGAGGTTGTAGATTACGCTTTAAAATCAAACATTCCAGATTCTCTACTACTATTTGATCAAGTTCTAGCTAGGGGATTTGATGCACATCACTTTTTGAATGGTTTGGGCTCACATCTGAGAAATTTGATGGTTTGTAGGGACGAGAAAACACTAGGTTTATTTGAAGCTACTCCAGATGTAAAAAACAAGTATGCTGAACAGGCAGCGCTTGCTGATTTGTATTTTGTTGTTGGCGCATTAGATGTTGTTAATGAGGCTGATACGCAGTATCGCACATCCCAACATCAAAGATTGTTAGTCGAATTAGCAATTATGAAGATTTGTTCTCTGCAATCAGCGGAGAAAAAAAAAACTGACGACCTAGTTGCTCCAGCAACTTTAGCATCACCAGTTTCATCTTCTGTTCCTAAAATCCCAAAACAACCAAAACCAGTTGCGCCAGAGCCTATTCCTGCTGCAATTGTAGAAAAGAAGGTTGAGCCTATATCAGCGCCTTCAACTGTTCCTTCTCAAACGAATACACCTACTCCAGAGCCAATTGCAATTCAACACACTCCAGCGGCTAAAATCAAGCCTACTGGTGTGTTGAGAAAAAAGGGTGTCGCTCTTGCTGGAAAATCAGCAAAACTAGCCGAGACGAATGAAGCTGAAATCATAGAAGACAACATTATAGACCCTTCTTGGAATGAAGAGCCAACATCGGAAAAAGTCAAAGAGGCATGGGATGATTTTGTGAGTATTAAAAGGAAGCAAGATAGAATTAGCTTAGTTGCTTCATTGACAATGTGTGAGGTTGCTCTAGATGGAAAAGTCGTGAAGTTTGAGGTGAAGAATGCACTACAAGAAGAGCAATTGAATAGCGAAAGAGCTGGTCTTTTATTTCACATCAGGCAATATGTAAAGTGTGCTGATCTTGAGTTGGAAATTAAACTTGAGCAAACAAGTGATGATGCACCTAAGGTTTTCCTGACCGATAAGGAGAAATACCAAAAAATGGTAGAAAAGAATCCGGCGTTAGAAAACTTGAGAAAGAAGTTGGACTTGGATTTAGCTTAATGCGTATTGATAAATACATATGGGCTATAAGGGTCGCTAAAACCAGATCTCTTGCAAGCTCATTTTGTAGGGATGGAAAGGTTGAGATTGATGGAAAGAGAGTTAAGCCATCTAAAATTCTTAAAGTTGATGAAGAATTTACCGTAAGGAAAGGTGCAGTTTATTACTCTTATAAAGTCTTGGGTTTTCCTAAAAGTAGAGTAGGTGCTGCACTTGTTCCAGATTATGTTTTAGATGTAACACCTAAGGAGCAGATTGAAAAATTAAAAATGATTCGATTAGCTAATATTGATAGACCCAAGGGGCTTGGACGACCTACAAAAAAGGATAGAAGAAATTGGGCCAAAACACTAGGCGATGATTGATGTAATTCAAGTAGTACCAGAAAAGTTGCGAGAAGTGCGTTATAAAGTGCTTTGGCCTTTTTTAGATTCTGCAATAGAGGCGAATATTGATATTGACAAAAGCGAGGGTGCGATTCATTTAGCAGGTGTAGTTAATGGTGAAATTGTAGGATGTGCGTCCCTGTTTGTTCAAGATTGTGAAAGGTATCCCGGAATGTTTGCTGACAATAAGGTATACAGATTAAGGGCTATGGGAGTATTGGAGGAAGTCCAAGGAATCGGAGTGGGTGCGGCTATAATTAAAAATGCTGAGGTATTGTGCTCTAGTGAGAATGCAAGTGTGATTTGGTGTGACGCAAGGGAAGTAGCTTGGGGATTTTACTCGAAACTTGGGTTTAAATATGCTGCTTGCGAGGATGGTTATGAATGTGATGCATATGAAGTTAGGAACGTGGGGCTTCATAAGATGATGTACAAGGGGATATAGAGTTTTTGGGCTTATTTTTACCCTTCCAAAAGCAAGAAATTATGCCAAACATTTCGTCTATAGGCCAAGCTATGCCTAGCAGCCCCATCAGAAAACTGATGCCCTTTGCAAATGCAGCTAAAGCGGCTGGTAAAAGGGTTATTCATTTGAATATTGGTCAGCCAGATATTGCTACACCGGAAGTTGCTCTTATTGAATTGAGGAATGATACTCGTACTGTAGTTGAGTACAGCCCATCAGAAGGTTACGCTAGCTACAGAAGTGGATTGTCGTCTTATTATAAAGGAGTTGGAATCAATGTCGAAGCAGATGATATAATTGTAACCACAGGAGGTTCTGAGGCTCTTGTGTTTGGGTTTATGTCTTGTATGGATCCGGGAGATGAGGTGATTATACCAGAACCATTTTATGCAAACTACAGAGGGTTTGCTCAGATGGCTGGCGTGAAAATAGTGCCAGTTACTGCTGTGATTGATGATGGTTTTGAGCTTCCTCCAGTAAGTGAGTTTGAAAAGAAGATCACATCAAAAACCAAGGCGATTCTAATTTGCAATCCAGGTAACCCAACAGGCAAAGTTTATTCTCCAGAGTCACTTGAAAAGCTTGCTTCAATCGTTAAAGAAAACGATCTGTATTTATTCTCAGACGAGGTGTATAGGGAGTTCTGCTATGACGGTGCTGTAGCTAAATCTGTATTGCAACTTGATGGAATTGAAAACAACGTAGTTCTTATAGATTCTGTGTCGAAAAGATACAGCATGTGTGGTGCAAGAGTGGGGGCGTTAATTACTAAGAACAAGGGGCTTAAGGATACAGTTATGAAGTTTGCGATGACGAGGTTGTCGCCTCCAACGTTTGGCCAGATTGCTTCTGAAGCTGCATTGAAGGCATCAGAGGAATACTTTAGTGACGTTCGTGACAGATACGTAAAAAGGAGAGATGTATTAGTTGAAGGATTAAACGCTATACCTGGTGTTACATGCCCCAAACCTGGTGGTGCCTTTTATGCAGTCTGCAAACTCCCAATCGATTCAAGTGATGCTTTTTGTCAGTGGATACTTGAACATTTCTCTCACGAAGGCGATACTGTGATGATGGCTCCAGCTTCAGGGTTTTATGCTACAGAAGGAGCTGGATCTGATGAGGTTAGAATAGCCTATGTACTTGATCTGCCACTTTTGGAAAAGGCTGTGAAGTGTTTGGAATTGGCTTTAGAGCAGTATCCAGGACGAACTATATAATTTGACTTAAATTCATAGCTATGAATAGATTACTCATACCTGTCTTAACCACATTAATCGCCTTATTCATTTTTCCATTTAAAAGTGTTTTGTCTCAAGACACTACTTGGGTTCAAACATATACTTGGGAAGCCCAAAACAACCCTGAAACAGCTTACGAAAGCCCAGGTAAAAGATGGTTTGAATTTCCCGCTTCAGATAACGGAGTGGAGTACAGAAAAGTACTCATGTACTACAATTTGAAATGCTTCGAGGACGGTACTGCAGGTAATTTAGGTTACGCGTGTGGCGAGTGGGATTACCTGACTTATAACTATTTATTTGATCACACTGGCTTATTAGATTCAGCTACATATACTCATCCAGTTTATAAGATTAATAACCTGGATTTTGATGTCGAGCATATAGTCTTTGAACCAGAAGGTGGCACACCTTTTAATACAGTGGTTGATGAGTTTTCTAAGGTGGTCAATATGTTTGATGGATCTGAAAACACAGCATCTATTGAAGGGAGTGAGGAGACTATTGAGTTGTTCGAAGGCTCAACGAGTATAAGGCTACAAATGATTTATACTGCAGAGGAGCTTATAGAAATGGGCTTAGTCGCAGGTCAACCTATAAGAGAGTTAAGGCTCCAGAGTCTGGGATTCAGTTATGGGATGTCAACCCTTAGATATCAATTCACAGAAGACTCAACTATCACATCGCCAGTTCTAAAAGGATGGACTGATTTGTATGAGTACGATACAGATTATTCGTCAGATGTGAGTTTTGGGTTTAATCAACCAGTTACTTGGGATGGAGAGTCAAATATTCTATTAGATTTAAGCATTGAAAATTCAGGATCAATTTCATGCCACACTTCTAGTTCCCCCGATCGCATAATTGCTATTGAGCCACAGGGTAAATATGTAAATTTCGATGGAGGAGATCACATGGAACTGCTTGCAAGTTCACTTCAGGATGTTAGTGATCAAGTGACACTAGAATTGTGGTTGAGAGGCGATGAGTCAATTCCATACAATACAGCAGTATTCGAGGGTGTTAATTCAAATGGCCAAAGAGAAATAAACACTCATATTCCTTGGGGTAATTCTAGGGTGTACTGGGATGCAGGATATGACGGTGGATATGATAGAATTGATCAATGGTGTGAGGAAGGGTATTTGGAAGGGAATTGGACACATTGGGCATTTGTGAAAAATGCTACTGAGGGTACGATGAGCATAGTGAGGGACGGTGAGGTTTGGCATACAGGTTCGAATAAGGATAACTTATTTGGAGAAATTACTAGAATGTATCTAGGCGCATCTTCATGGAGCTCAAACAACTACAAAGGTGATGTAGAGGATTTCAGAATATGGTCAGAAGCATTGGATGCAGAGACAATTAAGGAATGGATGTTTGCATCAGATGTAAGCTCTCATCCTTCTGTAGCAAACCTAGAAGCATCTTACGACTTCAATGGAATAAATGGCACATTTGAAAACGATATAGCTGGATCGCCTTTTGGTGGTTATTACCACGGAAATGCTGGTAGAATTGCATACAAAGCTTCTGAATCATTTCAAGATCCATATGTGCCTGGAGGAGAACTTGCTCATAGACCTGCATTTACTTTTGTTCAATCAGATGAGGTGGAGCAGGAAGAGATTGTGATGACTAAAGAGGAGTTAGTAGAAGTTCCTCCTGTGAGTATTGTAGAATTTGAAGTAGATGGGTATGGAGTGAGTTGGACTAATATTGAATATGGTTGGCCTGAGGATATGGAGGTTGTTACTACAGACCAAACCGGAGATACTATCTCTTCATATCTTCTGTCGGGAGAAAGTTATACATACCAAAATACTAATTCTTTAGTTTATTACGGTCAGCCATATGACGTTATAGATAGGTACGAAATAGGAAGATACATTACTCCTTACGGAATCAATCTTACTCTTGGTCCAGATGGTTGGACTTGGATTTATGATGTAACGGATTACATACCTTTACTTAGAGATAGCGTAGAACTTGAAGCTGGAAATTGGCAGGAATTGCTCGACATGAAGTTTGCATTCATTCACGGGACTCCTCCACGAGATGTGAAAAATGTAGATGCCTTCTGGAAGGGTACATATTATTTGAATAATTGGGATGACAATGTTCAATCACATACCTATACTGCTGGAGAGGGTGAGGAAATGTTTAAACTAGTGACACGTGCCAGTGGTCACGGATTTGGAACGGGAAATAACTGTGCTGAGTTCTGTTATAACACTCATTCGGTTAAAGTGGATGGGGTTGAGCACTGGAGTTGGGAAATTATGCAAGAGTGTGCCGACAATCCGCTATACCCTCAAGGTGGAACTTGGATTTACGATAGAGCCGCTTGGTGTCCAGGGGATAAGGTGACTCAGCAGGATATGGAGCTTACTGGTATTGTAGATGATGAGTTTACTGTAGAGTATGACATAACACATGATCCTCATGGTAATTACAGGATGGAAGGCCAAATCATTTCATACGGGGCTCCTAATATGACTCATGATGTTGAATTGATGGACATACTTGCGCCAAACAATAGAAAGGTGCTTTCTAGATGGAATCCAGTTTGTGAGGATCCAATAGTGCTAATAAGAAATAACGGTACTACACCTTTAGACGAATGCACATTTGTTTATGGAGTTGACGGAGATGAGCTTCAATATTATTCTTGGACTACTGAAGATCCGTTAGAATTTCTGGAAACAAGAGAAGTGAGTTTGCCATATGAAGAACCTGTCTACACTCAAGGAGGAGATGATGATGTGTTGACTTTTATGGTTTCAGTTGATTTGGCGGATGATGTGGATCAAGAAAACTCAAATGGCTTAGGATATTCTCAATTTAGAAGAGTGCCTACTTATGCTTATAACGATTTGGATGATAATAGAGTGATTGTTTGGGTTAAAACAAACAACAGTCCATTTGAAACTTCAGCTGAAATATCGAATAGAGAAGGAGATGTGATTTGGTCAAAGACTTATACACAGGCTAACACGCACTTTAAAGATACTCTTGAGTTAAATGCTGGATGTTACAGATTTACTGTAAAGGATTCTGACGATGATGGATTGGATTTCTGGGCAAATAACGATGGGGGAGGTTATGCAAGATTAAAAAAGGTGTCAGGAGGTAATTTCTATACAATTGAGTCTGATTTTGGAAAGTATATAAGCCAAGCTTTCAGATTTGAAACAGACCTTGTGTCAGATATTGAAGAAATAGATACTGTTGAAGAATATCCAGAGGTTGTAATTTTCCCTAATCCTACAAATTCTAACATAAAAGCCAAATTGACTAATTGGGCAGGTAGTGTCGAATGGGAATTGAGGAATTCAATGGGTTTATTAGTAAAATCAGGAGAATTTGCTACAGGAGAAGGGTATTTATTAAATGTCCAAATGGATGATTTGTCTTCAGGAGTTTACTCATTAAACATTAAAAACAACAGGGATAACACCCTTAATTGGGTAGTTAAATATTAGAAAACTGTGTTTTTCTGGAGTTATCCCCTAAAAAAATAGGGAGTTGTTGATGATTTTAGGTGTTTTTTGTGTTGGCACCCCCTAATTATGGGTGTACTTTTGCGGTTGTAATTACTTTTTTGTCTTAATACCCCCCTCAACTACACTCAAAATGAGTTTAAACCGTCAACAGGTTATGCACGACGTATTAGAGCGTGAACCGAAACTCCCAACTCGTCCTGAAAACAAAATTTCTGCTTATTACGGAGAAAATGTATTTAACAAATTCGTTATGCGTTCTTACCTTCCAGATGAAGCTTATAAGGGCATCCTTAAAGCTATGGAAGATGGTACTCCAGTAGACAGGAAAGTTGCAGACCAAACTGCGACCGCAATGAAAGAATGGGCGATTTCTCGTGGCGCTACTCACTACACACACTGGTTCCAACCTCTTACTGGATCAACAGCAGAAAAGCACGATAGCTTCATTGCGCCAACAGGTGACGGAAGAGCAATAGAAAAATTTGATGGTTCGCTTCTTGTTCAGCAAGAGCCAGATGCATCATCATTCCCAAATGGTGGTATTAGAAATACTTTTGAAGCTCGTGGATATACTCTATGGGATCCAACTTCTCCTGCATTTGTTATGGGAGAGACTTTATGTATACCTACAATTTTTATTAGCTACACTGGTTTTGCTTTAGATAATAAAACTCCTCTTTTAAAGGCATTAGCTGCAGTAGACACTGCTGCAACATCTGTATGCCAATACTTTGATAAAAACATTACTAAAGTAAATGCTTCACTTGGTTGGGAGCAGGAGTATTTCCTTGTAGATAAAGCACTTTATGCTTCTCGTCCAGATCTAGCAATGACTGGAAGAGCCTTGTTTGGTGCTCAGCCTGCAAAAGGACAGCAGCTTGATGATCACTACTTCGGTTCTATTCCACAAAGAGTTAGTGCATTCATGAAAGACTTTGAGCTTGAATCTCATAAGCTTGGTATTCCAGTAACAACTCGCCACAATGAGGTAGCTCCAAACCAATTTGAGGTTGCTCCAGTATACGAAGAGGCAAACCTTGCCAATGACCACAATCTTCTACTCATGGAGCTTCTAGAAATCGTAGCCCAAAAGCACGACTTTAGAGTTCTCCTTCACGAGAAACCATTCCCAGGATTAAACGGTTCAGGTAAGCACAATAACTGGTCTTTAGGAACTAACACGGGAGTAAATCTGTTAAAGCCAGGAACTAATCCTAAGACTAACCTTAGGTTCTTAACCTTCTTCGTAAACACATTAGCGGCTCTTCATACTCACGCTGATATAATAAGAGCTTCTTTTGCTGGAGTTGGGAATGATCATAGATTAGGTGCAAATGAGGCGCCACCTGCAATTATTTCAGCCTTCATTGGAAGTCAACTTTCAGAATTGTTGGATGGTCTTGAAAAGCATATTAAAGCTGGAAAGCTAACACCTGCAGATAAAACAGCGTTAAAGCTAGAGATTGGCCGAATCCCAGAGGCTCTTTTAGATAATACTGATAGAAATAGAACCTCGCCATTTGCATTTACTGGAAATAAGTTTGAATTAAGAGCAGTTGGATCATCTGCTAACTGTGCTGTGCCAATGACTGTTCTAAATACCATTGTTGCTGAACAGTTAAATAAATTCAAATCCTCTGTTGATGCTAGAATCAAAAAAGGTGATGGAAAAGACGAAGCAATTCTAAAAGAACTTCAGGCTCTAATTAAGCAAAGCAAAGCAATTAGATTTGAAGGAAATGGATATGGTGAGGAATGGGTTAAAGAGGCCAAAAAGAGAGGTCTTTCTAACATGAGAACCTCACCTGAAGCATTAGGAGTTTGGGGTAGAAAAGAAGTGATATCTCTTTTCGATGACCTGAAAGTTTTAAAACCAGAAGAGCTTGCTGCTAGAAGGGAAATCGAATACGAAAAGTATATGATGAAGCGTCAGATTGAAGCAACTATAGCTTGTGATTTGGCCCAAAACACTATACTTCCAGCAGCAATTAACTACCAAAACTTCCTCCTAGAAAACATCATGGGGATAGAAGAAACTTTTGCTAAGAAAGGATCTAAAATGGTAACTCCGCAAAGAGACCTTCTTGAGAGAACTTCAACTCTTGTAAATGACCTTTACTCTTCTATGGGTAAACTAAGGTCAGAAATGGATAAAGCAAATGCTCAGTCTACTCATCAAAAACAAGCCGAAGCTTATGGTAAAATAGTAACTCCGTTGATTGAAGAATTAGGGGATTCTTGTACTGCTTTAGAAGGGTTGATTGATAATGAAATTTGGCCTTTACCTAAGTTTACAGAGTTACTTTTTACACGTTAATTAAAATTAGCGTCGTTTGAATGCCGGAAATTCAGTATTTTCGACAATTGTAAAACAAACGAAATCGGAATGCATAAAAACCTGCAAGCAATCCTGACACGTACAGCTGTGTCATTTCTACTAGTCCTTGGCGCTTCTAGTGCCTTTGCACAAGAGTTACAAGAAGAAGCGGACAACCTATTTGATCGTCGTGCTTATTTTGAGGCTTCATCTGATTATGTAGCGGCTTACGCTAAAGAGAAGAATTTAGATTCTAGAGCTCACTGCGCATTTCGCGCTGGTGAATGCTTCCGTCTTCTTCATGATCACGATATGGCATTGGAATGGTATGATAAGGCTTTAGGTCTTAGATACGCAAATACTAATCCTGAGATTTACCTTCTTTACGGTGATGTTTTAAGAGATCAAGAGAACTTTTTTGACGCAATGGAATGGTATGAGAAGTATGGAGAAGCAGATGATAGATCTACAGCAGATGATAGAATTGAAGCTGCAGATATCGCAGCACTTTCTGTTGATGAACCACCTAGCAGATACATTGTTGAACCAATGTATACGCTGAATTCACCATCGTATGATTTTGCTCCGATGTACTCGTCAAAGAAAAATAACACTCTTGTGTTTGCATCATCTCGTGAGAGTTCAGCCGGAACAGAAGAGGACCCAATTACTGGTCAATCGTACATGGATTTATTTACTACGTCTCAAGATAAAAAGGGGCGTTGGAGTGAGCCAGAGCCATTAGGAAATACAATTTGTACTGAGAGTAATGAAGGTGCAGTTGCATTTGATAAGAAGTTCAAGACGATGTACTTCACTCGTTGTGTTGACGAAGGAGGCTCAAACTTGGCTTGTGATATTTACTTTGCCCCAGTGGTAGGTAATTCACATGGAGCTTCTCAGCCTCTTTACTTAGTAAATAGAGATGATGATGATTCGACACAAATTGGTCACCCGGCTATTTCACCAGATGGAGCCTTTTTAGTATTCACTTCTGATCTTGCAGGCGGTCACGGTGGAAAGGATCTTTGGTTTTCAAAGTATGATAAGGGATCTGACGCATGGGGTGCTCCTATGAATTTGGGTGGTGACATCAATACTCCTGGTGATGAAGAGTTCCCTACATTCCGTAAGGATGGTTCTTTATACTTTGCTTCAAATGGTCATGGTGGCCTAGGTGGGTATGACATTTGCTCAGCTCAAGTAAGAGAAGGAGAAATGGCATATGCTGAAGTAGAGGTGCTTCCATACCCAATTAATACAGCAAATGATGACTTTGGAATTGTATTTAATGGATTAGCTAATTCTGGAGTATTTACTTCAAATAGAAAGGGAGGAAAAGGCCAAGACGATTTATACAGCTTCCGTTTACCTCCAATGGAGTTCTGCTACAGAGCATACGTTTATGATTACGATACAGGAATGCCAGTGTCAGGAGCTTCAGTAACTCTAGAAAGTTCTGAGGGTGAAATAAACACATATACTACTGATTCAGATGGTGCTATTGGACTTTGTGAAGGAGAAATTGGAGAGGGTATCTCTTATGATGTTGATGTTAAAAACGAGGGATTCATCGGTACAGGAGATAGATTCTCTAGTATTGGATTAACTGAGTCTACTACGTTTGCAAGAGAGTACTTCTTGAAAGAAATCATTCTTGAGAAGGAGTACGATATGCCACTTGTGTTATATCCACTTGCTAGTGCTGATCTATTGATAAATGAAGAGGTGAATTCTGCTGATTCTTTAAATTACCTAGTTGATCTTTTAACTAGAAATGAGAATCTAGTAATTCAACTTGAGGCTCATACAGATAGTAGAGGAACTGCAGCTTCTAACTTGAAGCTAAGCCAAAGAAGAGCAGAAACTTGTGTTGACTTCCTTGTTAAAAATGGAATTTCATCAGAAAGAGTTGTGGCTGTTGGTCATGGTGAGGATATCCTTAAGATTTCTGACGCACAAATTGCAGCTCTTCCTAAAGAAGAAAGAGAAGCTGCTCACGGAGAAAATAGACGTACTGTATTTAAGATTATAAGGTTCGATTACGTACCAACAACAGAATAAAATAACTAGTGTCAGACACTTCACGTTATGCTGCGCGCGGGGTAAGCGCGGGCAAAGAAGATGTTCACGCTGCAATTAAAAACGTGGACAAGGGATTATTCCCTAAAGCTTTCTGTAAAATCATACCTGACTACCTTACTGGTAGCCCTGATCATTGCGTTGTGATGCACGCTGATGGCGCTGGAACTAAATCTTCCCTTGCTTATATGTATTGGAAAGAAACAGGTGATTTAGGCGTATGGAAAGGGATTGCTCAGGATGCTTTAATAATGAATGTTGACGATTTAATTTGTGTTGGTGCTACAGGCCCAATGCTTGTGTCGTCAACAATTGGTCGCAATAAACACTTAATCCCAGGTGAAGTTATTTCAGCAATTATTAATGGAACTGAAGAACTTTTAGCAGAATTAAGGGAGCAAGGGATAGATATAATATCTACTGGAGGAGAAACTGCTGATGTTGGAGATCTTGTTAGAACTATAATAGTTGACTCTACAGTCGTAGCTCGAATGAAAAGGGAAGATGTTATTGATAACGCTAATATTTCTGACGGAGATGTTGTAGTAGGGCTGTCAAGCTTTGGTCAAGCTAAGTATGAGAATTCATACAATGGTGGTATGGGGTCAAATGGATTAACCTCTGCTAGACATGATGTGTTTGCGAAGGGTTTGGCCTCAAAGTATCCAGAAAGTTTTGACCCAGGAACAGATGACGCATTCATATACACTGGTAATCATGAATTGACTGATGCTGTAGATGGAACTCCTCTAGATGCTGGTCAGTTAGTACTTAGTCCAACTAGAACTTACGCTCCTATTATTCAAGAATTCCTCAAGGAATGGAAATCTTCGGTAAATGGCATGGTGCATTGCTCTGGAGGAGCCCAAACAAAAGTCTTGCACTTCATTAATGATGTCCATGTAATAAAGGGTAATCTATTCCCAACACCACCTCTTTTTAAAACTATTCAAGAAGCATCTAGAACTTCTTGGGAGGAGATGTATAAAGTGTTTAACATGGGGCATAGACTTGAGGTTTATACTAATGAAGCAGCAGCAGAAGCATTGATAGAAATTGCCTCTTCGTTTGGTGTTGAAGCCCAAATTATTGGAAGGTGCGAGGCGTCTTCACATGCAAAAGTGACAATCGACTCTGAAAACGGAGTGTTTGAATATTCAAATTAATTCTGGTTTTGGAAGAGCTACTATCAAAATTAGAAGCCATCTATATCAGGTTCAATGAGGTTGAAAAATCAATTGGAGATCCTGATTTAATCGCAGACCAAAAGGCGTATAGAGACGCTATGCGAGAGTATAGACGTCTTGAGCCTATTGCTGAACATGCTCAAATTTTTAAAGGAGCATGGGATGATCTTCAACAGGCTAGGGAATGGGCGGCGTCTGAAGATGAGGAATTTAGACAAATGGGCAGGGAAGAAGTTCCTGTTCTTCAAGAGCGCCTTGAGGAATTAAGCCAAACCGCAAGAGAAATGCTTCTTCCTCGTGACGAGGCTGATGATAGAGATGTAGTCTTAGAGGTTAGGTCTGGAACTGGAGGTGATGAAGCATCGATTTTTGCTGGAGAATTGTTGAGAATGTATCTAAGACACATTGAGTCTAAAGGGTGGAAACACGAATTCATCTCTACGTCTGAAGGTACAGTTGGCGGTTACAATAAAGCAGTTGTTCGATTGAGTGGAGAGGGAGTTTATGGCTGGCTGAAATTTGAAAGTGGTGTTCACAGAGTCCAAAGGGTTCCCGCTACTGAATCTCAGGGAAGAGTGCATACATCAGCTGCTACGGTCGCGATTTTGCCAGTTGCAGAAGAGGTTGATGTTGAACTTAAAGTGTCTGATCTTAGAAGAGACACCTTCAGAGCATCTGGAGCTGGTGGACAGCACGTAAATAAAACTGAAAGTGCTGTAAGATTAACACACCTTCCAACTGGAATTGTTGTTGAATGCCAAGACGGTAGGTCGCAACATGCGAACTTAGAGCATGCAATGGAGGTGATGAGAACTAAACTCTTCGAAATGGAACGTACAAAACAAGAAGAAGAGAGGTCTGAAAATAGAAAGCAACTGGTTTCTACGGGTGATAGATCAGCCAAAATCAGAACATATAACTTCCCTCAGGGTCGTGTTACTGATCATAGAATAGGCTTTACTTCACATGCACTTCCAGCAATTATTGGCGGAGATTTGACAGAAATCATTGAAGCGTTGCATCTTGCAGAAAAAACAGAGCTACTAAAGAATTTATAAAATGAGTAGGAAAGCAACTTTGACATCCTCATCTAGACTATATGAGGCGATTGTGCAAAAACAGTCGTACTTGTGCGTAGGATTAGATCCAGATGCTAGTAAAATTCCTTCTTGTTTTGGAGATGGTGTTGAAGCTCTAGAACTGTTTTGTAAAAGCATAGTAAATGCAACAAAACATGTTGCTGTTGCTTATAAACCCAATCTTGCATTTTTTGAAACATATGGTGCAAAGGGTTGGGAAGTTTTAGAAAGGATGATTGCTGATATTCCTTCTGAATGTCTTGTGATAGCAGATGCCAAACGAGGAGATATCGGTAATACGGCATCAAAATATGCAAGTGCGATTTTTGACGGATTAGGTGCAGATGCTATTACAGTTGCACCATATATGGGGGAAGATTCTGTTACTCCATTCACAGATAGAAGTGATAAGTGGACAATATTATTAGCCTTGACTTCTAACCCTGGAGCTGATGACTTTGAATTTCATGGCAACACACCTCTTTTTGAAAAGGTTTTGTCTAAGGCTCAGGAGTGGGGGTCAACTGATAATCTTATGTTCGTTGTAGGAGCAACTAGACCAGAAATGCTTAAGAAAGTTAGGGAAATAGCACCTGATTCATTCCTGCTTGTTCCTGGTGTAGGTGCACAAGGTGGTTCTCTTGAAGATGTTGCTGAGTTTGGTTTAAATTCAAAATGTGGGTTATTAGTTAATTCGTCAAGAGGAATAATTTATGCTGGAGGAGGTGAGAGTACAATTGAGGAGGCGATGTCAAAATCACGAATAGCAGCTGAAGAACTTGCATCAAAAATGGCAATTACTCTTCAGAAGTAAATTAATTGCCAACGAATATCAATCACTTATTCAATATTTAGGTCTACTTAAATTGTTCTGCGTATTTTAGAGCGTGCTATATAAGTTCAAAGCCTTTACTAGATTTTTTCTGTCACTTGTCTTTGTTACAACTGTTGTAATCATAGGTAGTGTAGGGTATGTTGTTATTGAAGGTTATTCTTGGGTTGAAGCATTTTATATGACTGTAATTACAGTTTCTACTGTTGGTTTTAAAGAAGTTCAGCCTTTGTCAGATAGTGGAATGATTTTCACTTCAATTTTGATCATATCTAGTATCGGTGCATTTGCATATTCTATCTCAGCTCTCACGACTTACTTTGTCGATGGAGAGTATCGTAACACCTTTAAAGCTGCTCGTTTGAAAAAGGAAATAGACAAACTAAACAATCACGTCATCGTATGTGGATACGGACGTGTTGGAGAAATGGCAGTGTCTGAACTCAAAGATCACGACACTACAGTTGTAATCATTGAAAATGATGAATCTAGGTGTGAGCTTTTGAGACAACAAGGTATTCTTGTTATTCAAGGTGATGCAACAAAGGATGAAAACCTTGAAAAAGCAGGTGTAAGTAATGCAAAAGCTCTTATTTCTACTATGCCTGTAGATTCTGAAAATCTTTATGTAATACTTTCAGCAAGAGAAAAAAATTCTGACATTTTACTTATCAGTCGTGCTTCACAGATGAATTCTGTAAATAAGCTTAGAGTAGCAGGTGCCGATAATGTAATCATGCCAGATAAGGTTGGTGGTGCACACATGGCATCATTAGTTGCAATGCCTGATGTAGTAGAATTTTTAGACCACATAAGTATTCAAGGCTCTGATTCAATTAACCTTGAGGAAATATGTATGGAGCAATTGCCAGCTGCAATGAAAAAATCTAAACTTGGTGATATCATTGAACACAATAGAGTTGGAGTAAACGTAGTTGGTCTTAAACGCTCTAATGGTGAATATGAAATAAATCCTAGCCCTGAAACTGAAATTGATGGAGCTTGTAAATTATTTGTTCTAGGAACATCAGAACAAATAAGAGCTTTAAATCGCATGATTAAACATGCTCAGCCTAATTCTTAAAGAAATCCTATAAATGAAATATTCAATGAGGTTGTTATCTGTAATGCTCTGCGCATTAATACCATTAATGTCAATTGGTCAAGAAGAAGTTGTGGACAGTGTTCAGAGTGACACAGTTGTTGAGCTCGCAGACACATTAAACGTTGATGCGGCATTATCTACAGTAGCTCTTCCTCATGAGGAGCTTACTATGGACGATAAGATAAACGAGGTTATGGGGCCTATAACAGACTCAATTGTGTCTGTTGTTTTTTTCCAGGTAACACTTTTTGGATTCACTATTCCATTTGTTCTTATTTGGTTGAGTTTAGGTGCGCTTCTTTTTACTTTCTACTTTGGATTCATAAACATTACTGGATTTAGACATGCCGTTGATGTTGTAAGAGGAAAGTTTGACGATCCAAA
>PBNL01000010.1 GCA_002723115.1 Methanobacteriota archaeon
GTAAGGTTAATAGTAGCATAAGTATCGTCTGCCATGTCTGGGAAGAATGGAAAGAACGCTGGGTTGATACCCGCTGCACTCCAGCTAGCGTTGAAGCTAGAACTGAACGCTCCGTCAGGCACAGTAATGCTCAAAGGGGATTCGTTGTTTCCAAAAACAGCACTGAACTGGTCTGTAGCATCAGTCATGTTTACGTAGAAACGATATGTTGTTGCTCCAGGAACAGCTGCTGCTGCAGAAGACTCAATCGATAAAGTGTATTGTGCTGATACTGAATTGATATTCAGTGAAAAAATGCAACAAAGAACTGTTGCGATAAAAAATGTAATACGGCTCATAATTTATTGACGCTTATATAAGGGCGAAAAGATAGTTAAAACTGAATATTTATCCGATTAATTGCTTTAAATAATCGACCAATACAAAGTGGCGATAATCAATCAAGTTTTGTACATATAAAGCTCTGATAATACTAAGCACTTATTTAACAAACACTTACGAAGTATTACATAAAGTAAATCTAGTTTTCCAGCTTTGATTTTAGTTATCAACCAACTGGGAGAATTGATTGGAATCTAAGGTAAAATTCTGTTTTTAAGATCAGAATGAAATGTGCAACTAGATTTTGGTTTTCTTCCAAATAAATATCTATTACTCGCAATTATAGAATAAATAAATCCCGGCATGATGCGTCCAAATATTGACAGTGGGAATACTAAATTTTCACTTAGTTTTTTAACTGCTTTTACACCTAAAAATATTTCATTGTCTAATGTAAAAACCACGCCATTAAATGGGGGTGTTCTTAATTCTTTAGGCAGCATCAACATCGCTGTATCGCCATCTAATGAAGAGAATTGCACCTTAGCATTCCCAAATCTCACAACAAGTTTCACAGTTAAATTACATAGAGCGCAATCGCCATCGTAGAATAAGATTTGAACTTGTTTCATTATAGATTTTTATAAACTAAAGACAATCTCATATTAATACCATCAGATGGAATAATTCCAGGACCAGGATAGCCTGTTGCTCTTCTTGTAAAGTAATTTTCATTTAGAGCATTATTGATTTTAAAGCCTAGGCTTAAATCATTGCTAAATGAATAACTAAATGACAGGTCTAGAACACTATAAGCTGGCATCTCGCCATAAATACCATTGGGATCATTAAGACTATTATCTGCATCTGTGAATTGGCTTGCAACCCAATTCCACTGAATGCTTGATTTAACCTTGCTTTTACTCCATGTTAGAACACTTCTAAAAGTTCCTTCAGGAATGAATTCAATCTCTTTACCATGAAAAATGGACTGTTCTCCTCCAATATACCTACCTTTCATATAAGAGGCGCTTACTAAAGCTTCAAGTGACGAATTAGCATTCTTATACAAATCAAAACTCACTAATCCTTCTAGACCATAAGTTCTTGCATCAGATATGTTTGTCCTTAGAAACACTACTCGCTCCCCTATGATAGGGTCAGGCTCAACATGTGGGTAAACACCAATTTTATTAGAGTAATAAAGGGCAAAAGCGCTTACATCCCAAGAAATTTTCTCTGCATTCTTCCTAAAACCAAAATCAAAATTCGCCCCACTCTCATCGGATATATCTGGGTCGACTTTGATACCTAGGTTTTGGATTTGGATATCAGAAAAATTGATTGCTCTGTAATTTCTGACCGCGTTTCCATAGAATTCACCTTTGCTAACACTTTTAAATGAAAACCCTACCCCAGGTAGTACAACTTGTCTAGCCCTAGTGTCTGAAGTGTGGTAGACTGAGTCCGCAATTATCTGGCCTGCAAAATCTTCAACCATCTGTCTATACCAACCATCAGCTCTAGTATCTATATGTTCTACTCTCATGCCAGGGGTGATTGCCAGTTTATTGTTGAGATTTATTATTCCCTGGGCAAAAGCTGCTAATTGAGAGTTTGGCATAGAATAATCAGAGCCTTCAAGATTGTTTGGGTTTGTGTATTCAAAATTTGCTAAAGATGTAGTGTCAGCATCACCTTGCATCATATGAGTAATCCCCCGGTATCCCTGAACTCCTAAAACAAGAGCGTTAAAGGATTTTCCATCCTCAGCATTCCAAATTCTTGTTGCTCTTGCGTCAAAGCCTCCTGTATAAAAGTTAGCATAAATCAAATCTCTTTCTTCACCAGTATCAACCCTAGTAGGCAATCCTAGAAAACCAAGCGCCTGTCTGTTTGCATCCAATTTGAATGCATTAAAGTTGTATCTCCATTTGTTTGTGAATGGAGCGTATTCTAGTCCACCTCTAAGTATTCTCCAATCAACTTTGAACCAATTCCTATCTCTAATACTAGCGCGGGGATTAGATTCAAACATAACATCCGTTAATCCTCCTGGCTGCCTTTCGAGTCTTCTCATCAGAGTGTAGTCCTCCTTGAAAGTCAATTTTCCTCTGCTAGAATTAACATCCTGAGTTGAAGTAACAATAACTGTCTTACTATCAAATTCTGTGTTTTCTCTCCAACCCTCTCCCTCTTTAATATCGAAGCATACGTAATGTGAAGATCTCTCCCTTCCACCCTTATGCTCTCCGAACACATTGTAATTACTGCGTGTTTGGCCACTTAGAGGGGTGTACGCTGTTCCTGATGTTATGAGTCTAGATGATGATTTTGCACCTATTTCACCTTGCTTGATTTCGAAGTTCAACATGCCTCCCAATTGAGAACCATATTGCAGAGCACTTGCACCACTTATGTATTCAATTTTTGAAACAGCTTCGATTGGTGGTGAGTAATATGATTCGGGATAGCCTAAAGGGTCGGCTGAAATTGGCGATCCGTTTTGACGTACGGAGAGGTGTGAAGATCGGTTTGGGCTTAATCCTCTAACTCCAATACCAATTTGCAATCCAGCAGCATCGCTTTCCCACATGTTTACTCCTGGAATTTTAGAGAAAATGGATCTCGCTTGAACCTCTCCAGGAATTACAATATCCTTATCAACCCTAATTACACTAGATTTCACACCACTGTACACGCCACCTTTGTCAATCGCCTTCATCCACTCTACTTGAGAATCAGTACTTGACTCAACTCTTGCATCATCTAAATCTACACTCAGTTTTTTAAGTATCAATTCAAGATTTGTTGATCTGGCATCAATTTGAATATTTAAGCTTTCATAGCCCAAAAACTTAACAGACAACCCCACTGGATATCCCCCATTATATTCAAGCTCAAACTCCCCTTCCTCACTAGTCGTTACAGCAGAGGCAACATCTTTGGTAAAGTATACAACAGCGCCTGACAGAGTACTATTACTATCTGACACCACCCTGCCTCCAATTGACTGAGCAATGGCATAAGTACCTGAAATTAGGACTATTGCTATAGTTGTTGTGTATTTTTTACCAGTCACTTTGCTGTATTAGTTGTTTCTTAATTCGTGCGAATTCGGTCGGCGAAATTACTGAATCAATAGGTAATACATAATCTCTCTCAGCCCATGTATTCTCAATTTTTGATAAATCTCTAAATGGATCAATCAACAACTGAGATCTTCTTCCATTTAAACTTGTCCAAACCTCGGCTCTAACCTTAATGTCTCTATCTTGAATACTCTTGTATTTGTCCCTCAAAATACCCGCAAACTGAACAATCATGTCTGGTTGAGAACTTACCATCTTTTCTTGTGCTACGGTTAACCAATTACTCAGATTAACTTCTTCTTCTTTGCCTGTTGAGTCTTTAATGAAAAAAGTGGCCCAACTTGGTTTTTCTATGAGCATAACTCTCCAGCTAAATCTGTACCCAGCTTCGTGCCAAAACAAATTTCCAGAGTACATCAAATACCTAAAGGGGAATAGCATTTGAATTAACATGAAACAAATTGCAAAAAGCTTAAAAAGAATTATCTTCTCTCCTGTTTGGGTTATTTCTGGAAGTTTTAAGCCAGGAAATAATGCCCAAAACCTCCTGTGCTCCTCTGCACTGAAAAATATTGTCGCGCAGCAAATCATAACCCATGGGAATACTCCAATAGGGAATAACAACCATGTCATTACATGAAATCCTACAACTACTGGGTAAAACCATTTTCGAAACTTATCTGATAATAAGAAAAAGGGTGCGCTAATGTCAAAAAATGCTCCCGCCCAACTAAAGGCATAAGCAGTTGCTTTAAACTTAAATAATCCTCCTATAATTGGAAGTGAAGTGTGAGCTGGAAGCCATAAGGCTAATGGTTGAGCTTCTAATAGCCAATCAGAATTGAGTTTCGCGAGCCCTGCATAAAAATAAACCAATCCTATCATGCATTTGAAAAGGTCGATTTGGATTGCTGAAACGCTTGAATTTTCCTTGTGAGCTCTAGAGAAAAGGAACAAAAAGGAAATTATGGAAACAAAATAATAGTGGTTTAAGTAATTGGTTTTGTCTAATAGTTCTACGTACGTGAAGCATAAGAAAAACAATGCTGTTCCGATTTTAAAAAACCGTCCAGTCATAATAGAAAAACCACCTAGGAGCATTCCTCCAAAAAGCAAGGATGTTCCTAAATGATTTGGTCTATAGAGGAATGAGAATTCCTCAAAAGGAAAAGTAATTATAGGTGATAGAATTTGGCAATCATACCAACCATAAAACAAGAATCTTAAAGTGCTAAATATTACAAGAGCACCAAATAATCTTCTAAGAGATATTAATGGAGCAGAGTCTACCATTAATCTCCATCATTGTCAGCATAAGTAACAAGTACACCTAACGACCCCATCATATCGACTTTCCATAAGACAACTAAAGCTTGAAGTTCAATATATACTGAAATCGCTTCATCGCGATTACTTACAACATATTCAGACAATGGAGAAGATAATGTTGAAATTGCCGCCAAAGAAACTTCAACTTGATTTTGAATATCGTCGTCTAATTCGGAACCATATTCTTCTTCACCTAAAGAGATTAAATAGTCATCTAAACCTAAACCTTCAATTTTTTGTTCGTTAAGATAATAATCTCCATTATATAAGTCTTGAAAAGATAATAAAGCTTCATATAATAAGTCTATACTATATGTGTTTGCATAAAAAGCTTCTACTTTATCAGGAAGAGAATTACCAATATCAATAGCACCAGATATACCCACAGGAAGACCTAGTTTTTGTTTACGAACATTTTGCTCATAAACTTGATTAAATGAATTCAAAAGCTGACTAATAGAGCTACCTAATTCAGTGCCTGTAGAAGATTTAAAATCCGCTCCATATGCATCATTCCAATTATTGTAAACTTCACTAGACAAATCGACTAAATGGCTTGTAAGTTGCTGTAAACGAACTAACTCATCACTATCGTGTTGATCTTTAAAATTTAAAAGATAATCAATCGCTGGAAGACCAAAATGATCAAAATCAGACGTGGGTGGATTCCAAATTCCATTTAAAATATCTTGCTCAATTTGTGACGCATCAGTGGGATATGTATTTACCGAAACATTTAGTAGATTATTATAAGCAGGCCCAAATGCAAAAGGCATAACTCTTTGCCAAGACAAATATGAATTATATAGTTGCTCTCGACAGTCTTGAAGAGTAGAGGTGCCTTCAGAATATAATACTACCGATTCATGAAGTTGAATTGACTTATTATAAAAATCTTCATATCCAGGAATAATAATATTATCACAATAATTTGATAAAAGAGAAGACCTATCAAAAGAAGAAGAATTATCACTTGATCCTGATCCGCAACCATGAAAAATAACAGCCAAAATTGGCAAAATAAATACAGGACGAAATACTCGTCCTGCATTATTTAAAATCAATAATCTATTCTTATTAGACATTTTAAGTATTTAATAAAACTTATAAATTATCACGATGAGAATCAGAGATGTTTAATCCAGTTGCAATTTGATCACGAATCGCATGTATATCAGCACCAGTTAACGAATTGTAGTCGGACATGTCACTCATCATCTCTTCCACTTCAGCTTTTGAAAAAGAGGCTTCACCGCCGAACATTAGACCATAAATAAAGGCTTCTGCTTCAGCTAAATGATGATTCTTGGTACCAGCTTCTGCACCTGAAGACAAATCATTAAATGCTTTATTTAAGTAATAAATAGCGGTGCCACCTACTGCCAATTCCATTTGTTCTCTAACTATAGAAATTTGTTGGTCACGAGTATCCATATCATCTGCAGAAATAGCAGCACGACCGGTCCTGAACGCTTCAGATAAAGCTGTCGCTGTACCTAACAATTCTTCTCTAGATCCTCCAGCATACTTTCCCCAAAATCTCTTTGTACTCGCATTTGGATCATAGTCAATTTGGTCAGTGAAATAGCCATATGCTTCATCCCAATGGTGTTCCATTTCGGTGTAATATTTGCCAGCTTCAGGATCAACAGGTGTTGTATTATCAACATTCATTTTACTGTCACCTAAGTAATAAGTAGAAATATTGTGGTAGAAACAAGCACCCATAAGACCTTTCTCAATTAGCTGAACCCACTCTTTACCTGTAGATGCACTTTGAAGATAGCCAGAAAGAATTTCACCATCTGTGCCATTACTTGCTGCAGATAGTCCGTCCATTAAAGAAAGAAAATAATTCTGTATATCAGCTTCATCAGGTCGGCCATTACCAGTTTTATTCTGTAATTGTTTTGTAGAAGCATTGAGATCACCACCCAAATCTGCAGGATCTGACCCATTCTGCAGCCATGTATAACCGCTGTTAGCATACATATTTTGCAATTGTTGAGCATCAACTGTCATACCTGAATTTCCTGTTTTCATGTATGTTGTAATTTCTCCAAGCATGTCTTTTCTCTGAGTTTGACCTGAAAAACTTACAGTACTGTTGCCATCCGAATCACTAAATTCATAAGTGTCTGGGATCGTGTATGACACATCATCATCATTGTTGGTACAAGATGCAAAAGAGATGACTGCTGAAATTGCAATCATTGATAAAAGATTAGACTTTATAATCATTGTAAAATTAATTTAGAAATAAATAATCGTGTAAATGTCTGTTCATTCACACCATAGATACAATACCATAAAAATGGTAATTTTTATTCATTCTAAATAAGGATAAGGTGTTAAAAACTTAATTCTGCACAGAGAAAACCTTATCAACTGATCCGTCAGAATACAAATAAAACTGAAGCGTATTACATTGTTTTTCAACTTCTTGACCTAAAGTATTGAATATACTTACTAGAACTCTATCTCTATCTTCAATGACCTGAACATTTTCCGTATTATCATAGAAGAACCAATCGAACTTGTGAGCTCTATATAAATTTCCTCCATTATCATATTCAAGCTGAAATACTACTTCGTTGTCTGGAGTTACTTCAACTAATATTGATCCAGTTTCTAAGAGTTGTAAGTTTCCAAAATCTATTAAAGTATTTCCATTTGGTAATCTTTGTGTTGAACCAATAGATGGAGTAAAGAGAAAATCAGGATGGACGTACTCCCAAGTTTGGGTACATGTCATAGCAATAGTATCCAAAACATATTCTACAGCTCTTGAATAGTTTGGCATTCCGGTGAAATCTGTAGAATAGTTGCCATTATCATAAAGTAAGTACTTATTATCACCCAAGCATCTAAGAGTGTGTTGATGTGTAAAGGGATAATCATTAACAAAATCAAATTCATTCATTGCTCCTCCCCACCTCCAGATAATTTCTCCAGACGTTCTGTGAATCTTAGTGATTTCATCCATATTTCTAGATGAAATGATAAAGTGTCCATCGAAATCAATATCAATGGAATTTGTGTGAATGAAATTAAATTCCTCTTGTGTCCATGGCTCAAAGTATGGATTCTCTAAAACGTCAAAATGATCCCAGCTGGACCATTCAAAAATTAAATTATGATCTGAATCTAATTCTTGAATTATCAAGCCCTCTACCATAGCATTTGGATTACCTCCTTCAACTATTAAGTCCATTGGATATGGTTGCATATCGTAAGCAAACAAGACGTAATTGCCATTGGGTAAAGCGATAAAGTCATGGTTATCTGCCTCATATCCGTTTAAGCAGTAAACTGAGTCCACCACTTGTTGAAGAGAATCCATCACAAACCAGCCTTTAGATGATCTATCAAAATAAGTTAAGTGGTTGTTATCATTTACTTTAAAATCCCAGCCCTTCATACCCCAATTTTCTACAAAAAGCTCCTCTCCCTCCGGGGATATAATCATTACATTTTTTGGTGGATCACCTCCTTTTTGGAAGAACAGATTACCCTGATATGCTTCAGGTGAATTTATTACGATTTCATAATTCGTCTGTGTGTAAACCTGAGTTGACAACAAAAGAAGCCCTAGTGTGATTATCGATCTCATAATCACAAAATTATGACATTTTCCTACCCTTTATTCGCTTGAATAAGTTTTCGAAAAAGTTTGTCCTACCATCATTTTTTGGGTCTCTGTCGTACTTCGACATCGTATAGCTACCATCCTCATTTTCTGTCAACAAAAAAGAAAATATATAACCAGCTGGCTTTCCTTCATTATCTCTAAACATCCCAAACCTTAAATCATTAAACAGAAGGCCTTCTTGAATTTCAGTAATACAGAAGTAATCATCACTAAACCACCTAAGAGCAGAAATCGTAGGATCAGTGTTTCTGTTATTTAATAAATCGTGATTCTTCTCAATTTGATGAAAATCTACTGGAACTTCATCAAAAAGGGAATATTCTCCTATGTAATAGTATTCTTCAGATTCTGCAGTACAAGACCATAGTATGTTATTCAAAAGTGTCGCACTTGTCGAAAATCTATATGCCTCAGTAGATGCATCTTGCAACTCATCCTCTATATGAGAGTTAACATTGAACTTATTAGAAATAGTAAAGGCCAAATACAAACAACTAATTATTAAACCGGCATGGTTTAGCCTAGACCTCATCCTCGATTCTCTTGAGAAAAATGCAGCTGCTAACAAGCACAGTAAAAAAGGCACTGTATACAAAGGGTCTGCAACAGACACAGTGCCCCAGGCTACCTTGTAATTTGAAAAAGGTGCAAATATTTGAGTGCCATAAAGAGTGAAGCAATCAAGTATAATGTGAGTTAGGAAAACCCAAAACAACATCCACTGCCACTCTCCCCTAGTCACTTCTGGTCTTTGCCATGTCCCACTTAGGTATTTCCTGTTAACATGGAGTATTAAAAGACTGAAAATCAAAATTGAAGCAATTATCACAGCACTTTCGTTAGAAAATATCCCTGCGAGAAAGCTTACGACTTTGATTATCACGAGACTGGCAACAAGCTTAGAAGTAATTGCTATTGCATTGTGAAATCTTGATGAGTATAGTTTTTGGATTAAATACCCCAAAACAATCGCACCAATCACACTAAAAAATATTGAATGTGAAATACCTCGGTGAAACAGCAACCCATCTAGGTCTGTCATAAAATAATTTCCTACTACATCGAGGTCAGGAATTGTGCCCGCTACAGCTCCCCAAACCATAGCCCTATTGCCAATTTTCTTACCAAGTATAAGCTCGCCAACAGCTGCTCCTAATGTGATTTGACTTAAAGAGTCCATTTATTCAATATGGATTGGAAGTATGAGAATTTTGTATGATGTATTAAAATTTCTAAATCCTTTAAAACTTGATTTTTTGAAATTTTACTCTGAGGCAAATTTAACTCCAGCATCTTTAATTGAATGCTATAATATTTCTCAGATAAAAAGTTGAAAGGTTTTTGCCTACACTTTTTATAATACTTAACTCTTTCTTTAGAATTCCCCAAAGCATGAGAACAAATGGCCTTGAATAAATACAAGGCCTCGTAATAACCATTATCAACATCTGAATGCCCATCAGGATAATCATTTAGTGCATTATCAAGTAGTGAATCAGAAATTGTGAATTCACCACATTTTATGAGTGAATCACATACTATAAAGTGAAAGGCTGGGAATTTCATGTATTCTCTTCCTTGCTTCTTAATAGTCTTTTCAAGATTCATCATTTCAATAATAATGTGACTTATATCTTCTTTTAAATAATGCTTCTTATGCAGTAAAATGGTTGAGTAATATCTACCTATAACAAAAGGATGTATGTCTCTATTAAATCCTAGTGTCATAATCTTATTGTAATAATGGTGACATTGTTTTTTATTCTCAGTAAGGAATGCATTCAAGTAAAGTATAGTGTTACCAAACACTTGTGCTTCAACACCTTTTTTGTGTATCAAGTAGGTTTTGATTGCAGAGTGATAATGAATTGCAAGATTAGCGTAATCAATAGATTGCTCAATGAAATAGCCTTGGGCTAAAGGATTATCACTGTATTCATTAACCATGTCTAAGTAATCACTTGTAGATTCCCTGAGCTTAGAGACAATGATTTTTGAAATAGAAAACAAAACCGGATCTCTGTAATCAAGGGGCTCTCGGTAGTTTTTGTTGTCGTATATCTCTCTTAGAATCTTAAATTCTTCTTTTGTTACTCTAACCTCCTCTCTTACATAAAGTTTGGAATATGTCTCTACATCACTATAACCACAATACTTTGATAAAACATCAAGCGTTTGCCTTGAACATGAATAGTTTTTTTTAGAAAATACTCTAGACAGTGTTTTGGGGCTTATATAAGAATTACAACGTGTTTCTATCTCTTTTGATAGGTCTTCATATCTCTTTTGATGATTTATACTGAACCCAAATTCCCTCTCACTATCAGCTAAAAGAGCTTTGTGAATTACAGGTGAAATTTGATATGGTTTTCTAGGCATGGACAAATATATTTATTATTGTCCATTAATGTCTATTGAAATTTAGGAATGATAGAATTAATTAGCATAGTTAATCTTTACGAATAGATTAACTCCCAACACGGGACCAATTTAACAGATATCACGCAGACGAGATTAAATACGCAATCTCGTCAACTATCACCCTCCTATTGTACTATGAATTTCCTAGACAAAAATTTGTCTTGGCATTCTATTGCCAAAACATAAACTCCAGTTGCCAAACCTGTCAAGCTGAAGTGATATTTTTCGCCTGGATGTAACATCATTGCAGATGCTTCATGAACTATTTGGCCTTGTGAGTTTGATACAAAAGCTGAACCATTGTTAATTGAATGATCTGAATTGTTGTAAATGGAGAAACTCCCGTTAGTGGGGTTTGGAGCAAAAACTATTTCTTGAAAAAATTCTGAGTAATTGTCTGTACAATCAAAACCAAACTCAGTCAATCCAAAGAATGAAACAATGTTTGACACCATGTAACATGGTCGTTCTCTAGCAAATTCGCGCATTTTCTCAATCTCAGCTTCCCATTCATTGATAGATTCTGGGTATCCCCATCTATTAATGTGGTTTTGGATTTCACTAGAATATAAGATTGTAAAATCATCAATGATAGAATTGATTCTATCGACTGAAAATGTTGATTCTAAATGATGTTGAAATTTTTCGAGGAATAGGAGTTTGAACTCTTCGTTTACTAGAAGATTTCGGAAAATGGCATTTGAGCAATTACAATGAGGCCAATCATTTGAAGTGCTTGCGGCATGGTCAATAGAATTGGTCGTATAACTAGATAAATCTGATTCAGAAAAGGAATAGTCCAAATCATAAATAAGGAATCTCCACTTTGATTCAGGCCCGTTTTCACGCCAAATTTTATAGTTATTACATGGCCAATCGTAGTTAGCAAAAAAGATTTCTGCTATTTGAAAATCGATGAAGTTATCTAGGTCAATTTGGCTTTTTACATATTGGAAATTGTCTTCCTCAGATAGGTTGTTTGAGTTTACAAAATCAAGTAAGCTCAGATAATCTGCATTATCTCCCTCTTCAATTTCACCACATATGCTTAGGACATCAAGGCTATCCTCATCAGCTCCACATTTATACCTCAAATAATGCTTGTCGTATTTCTCTCTCAAATTATGAATTCCCCAATATTCACCGTTTAGAAAAAGTATAGATGGAGTAAAATCTTGTTTCTCAAGATTCATTGTGCTCATCACCTCTTGTAAAAGGGCGTCTCTGAAGTGAGTTTTTACAAAGTCACCACCAGAATTTCTGAATATTATTCGCTTGTATTTTTCTGCTTCATAGTTGTCGAATATTGGGTATTCGACATTACTCATTCCATATTCTCCTCTGAAGTAAATATTGAATGACTTTTGAGGGTTTGCAGCAGAACCATAGCCCCTCATCCTCATTCCTGCATTAGATTCAAAAGCAACTTCACCCTGTTTATTTAAATACGTCAGGTGTACTCTCCTTTCCCATTCAGCTCCTCTGTTGTGATAATTCCCCTCAGGCCACCAATCGAACCCCACTTCTGCGAATCTTGCACCTGGAACGTATATACCGGTGTCGTGGTCAAAAAGGTTGAGACTGTCTGTCGTTAAAGAAACTATATTGAAATCGAAACGGCTTTCAATTGAAGAGTCGATGAAATAAGATTGGGTTTTTACATCGCTTACAGGGACTCCATTTTCAAATGCCGCAAACTTGATCACATTGAACTTGTAGATATCGAGAGGTTCCTTCCAGATAAAGTCATCCAGTTGATAGGGTCCCTCTAATGGAGTAGTAGGAATATCGCTGTAAGAATATTCATTCAGAGATTCATTCGAGATTTCTATGGGCTCAGTATAAAGCCTGCTGTTTGTTGTTGGGGTCCCTCCATTTACAGTGTAGTAAATAGTGTGGTTATTATTTATGCTCGTTAATTCCAGGTTGAAAGGCTGGTCATAGAATCCTGTAATGTGCGATGCATATACTCCTTCAGTAAATTGATTTTCTTCGTTTGGTGTAGGAGATGAAGAAATCATCATTTGGTCTATAGTATCTGAAATCCTTGATAGGGATTGATCTGTAGGAATAAAGGATGGGATTGTTTGATCAATAACTTCTCCATTATTACTTAGGATTAAGGGCTCACCATCTTGTGAAAGCTTAAAGTTTGTGTGAAGCTCACCATCTTCGAATTTGTCCTTAGATGAAGCAAAAACAAGTAAGTATGATTGTGGTTGGACTTCCACATCTGGAAATGTCCACTTAGTTAGGTCTAGGATATTGTCTGACAGGCTGTATCCCTGCAGGTTTATTATATCGTCTGTTGGATTGTAAAGCTCAATCCAATCAGAATAATCGTCATCTATATCTTGTAAAATAGAGTTGTTACTTGATAGGATTTCATTGATGATTAAATCCTCTCCACTTACGTCTTGCCTGAAGAAAAAAACAAGCAGAATAAGCAGAACACCTATTCCTATTTTCATTCTGTTTCTAGACATAGAGCTAAAATACAATTAAGGGTGTATATGTGCGTTTAGTTTATTCTCATCTAACAGAGATGAAGAAGTAAATTGCTGTATTCATACAATTAACCAAATGATAATGGATTTCGACTAAAAGGCTCAAAAGATTAGTGAATCAATTACCATTGATGGAAATGTTGAAAAAACGGTTTGCGCTAATGCAAAATGGAGTAATCGCTTTGTTGACATAGTAACAGGTCAGTCAGGTATGTACAATACTCAGACTGCGTTGTTATGGAGAAATTCACACCTATACATAGCCTTTAAATCTGAAGAACCTTTTATTGAAGCGACAAAAACTGAAAGGAATTGGTTTCAATCTCTAAAACACAAGTTGAAACTCAATACTTATAATAAGCCAAAGTATGAAATGATTAAAACACATACAGATATACGATCATTTTGCACAAATGCATATTTATCTTGTATGGATTCTCTTGATAGACAGGCATGTTAACGTTAGATCTCAATAATCAATCCCAAAGCTGGCAGTATTGCTGAATTAGAATTTTCAATTGGCTCGTAATTGTAAATTCCATCTCCGTCTGAATCTATAGGAATACCATTTTGATCTCTTTCTACATCAAACTGTGGTATTGTAGGGATGTTGCTACCGAATAGGTTTTGAACTTCTATAAAAATATCCATTGTCCAATTTTTAAAGAAAAAGCGTTTATCAACTCTAACATCAAGCTGGTGATAAGCTTGCAACCTCTCTGTGTTAATTGCACTATAATCCAAAATAGGTCGATTAAAAACACTCCAGTTATCTACTGTAAAACTTGACTCCAAATATGGCGTATATGGCAATCCTCCACTAAATACAAAACGTGCACCTAGTTCAAAACCGTTATTAAACTTTTTACCTCCAGTCATAGACACAACATGTTGACTATCCCATGAACTCGCTATACAATTTGACTCAGAATCTTCATAAAAGCTTCTAAACCATGTATATGAAAAAAGTCCATACATTCCTTTATGTAGTTTTTGTTGAAGGAAAAATTCGGTTCCATACGCAATACCCTTGCCATCAAATGAAACATCCTCGTTGCCTACAACACCAAAATCTGCTCCTAAATTCGCTAAGGCAACTCCATAGTTGATACTCATCGGTGCATTGTCATATATCTTGTAAAATCCCTCAACACTAACCGTTGTATTTGATTTCTTAATTTCTTTTTTAACGCCAGTGACTATTTGTGTGCATTCAGTATAAACAGCACCTGCCCGGTTTTCTTTACTATGCCCAAGAATGGTAAGTGAAGGAAGTTGATTGTATATGCCAGCATTAGCATTAAAGGTCCATTCTGGAGAAAATGCATAACTTAATGATAACCGAGGACTAAAAGAAAACACAGTGTTTTTTGGGAGCACGCTATCAGTATTTAGGATGGCTCCATCAGCTCTAACTCCTAAAGAAATAATGATACGAGAGTCTAAACAACTAGTAGATGCTTGTGTATATCCCCCAAAACGAGGTATTCTTATATCTGAATTAAAGTCTATTGTGTCTAGTAAATTTGATTGAAAATTATATATAAATTCTTGATTATCAACACTATGCCCGCTAATATCAATGTTAAAGCCAGAGGAGAATTTAACTCGATTCCAAAACTGCTTTCTTTCAATCCTTAGTTTATTCTCCAACTCCTCACTTACATAGTTTTTAGTAAGCTCTTGATTTTCATCATTATCAATATGTTTAAACGCTCTATTGTTCAGATGATTTCTACTTAAAATAAACGACCAAACACCTTTATCACCGTACTGATCAAGTCGAAATCCCTGCGTATAGTTCCATTGCCTCTGAACTTCTAGATAATCTAAGATTGCATTACCTCCCTCAATATTTGAGTTTAATGCAAAATCATCTATTGCTCCAATTCCAAGCAGCGTAATTTTAGTGTCATCACTTACTCGATTCACCCATTTGTATTGCATGTCGTTATAAGTTGGGAGAAAAGGGAGATTTAATGCTTTAAATAGAAATTGCAAATAGCTGCGTCTTGCATTCAATACAAGAGAACTCTTTTCACCTGTAGGACCTTCAACAGTCACTCCTAAATCACTTGTTCCAACAACTGCATTTGTAGTCCATTCATCAGTTCTTGGGTCTATGAATTGAAAATCTAAAACACTTGATAATGCATTCATCCTATTCGCTGGAAACGCTCCTGTATTTAGCTCCACATTTTTAATAAGATCAACATTAATCATTCCTACAGCTCCACCACTAGATCCCTGAGTGGAAAAATGATTAATGGTTGGTATTTCTATTCCATCTATAAAAAATCTATTTTCATTTGGGGCACCACCTCTTATTACTAAATCATTACGAAATGAAGGTATACTCACAACGCCTGGTAATGATCTCAATGCTTTACTAATATCTCTTCCGCCTCCTGGATTTCTTTTAATTTCATTTGCACCAATGCTTCGGACACTTAGTGGGCTTTCCTCAGGATTCTGACTTTGATCTGTAATTATTTCCGCTTCATTTAGATTGAAAGCTAGAGGTTGAAGTTTCGCTGTTACATATGCTGGCCTTGATCTAGTGGTTTCCACTTCGTAAACAATCTTCTTTTCAAATCCCAATGCACTTATTTCAATATTATATAATCCAGGTGGCAATCTATTTAATTCAAATTCACCTAATTCATTAGATGTTGTATTTAAAGAGGAGCCTTGAATAATAACGAATGAAAAGGGCTCTGTTTTACCAAGTATTTTACAATCTTGAGAGAAAAGAAAAAAAGGAAAAACAATAAAACTGATGAAAAAAACTATTCTCATGTAAAAAATACTTGATATATAAAAAAAGTAAAACTAGTTTATAAAAACTTTGTCTCTAAACATTAAATCTTCATTATAGATTTCTAGAAAATAAATACCATTATCAAAGCGTGAAACGGAAATTGGTTGATCTAATTGGTAATTTGACGGATAATTTTAAGGGCCAACTGTTTTGATTAAATGAATTGTAAATAACTGATTTAACTAATCATCTTCTTTAAAAAATAGATAATACGAAACAGGATTTGGATAAATTATAGAAGTATCTGTTTGTAGATCTCCTGTAGATAAAGTTCCAGTACAATTTGCATCAAATGTCCAATTGTAAAATAATAGTCATATGATTCGGGCGAATCAGTTGTATGTCCATCTATTGTAATGCCATCTGCAATCTGAATAGGAAAGATTCCTGAAGGAACAGCATCATTTCTATACATTCCTAAGTTCTCATTATTGCCATTCACACGGATCGTATAATTACCCACCTTCTTTCAATAATGTATTTAGCTCAAATAAATTCCAACCACTAAGTAAACTGACATTAAATTGACTAATTCTGCTTCAATTTAATAATCCAATATCAATTGTTATATCACAAGAATTCAGAGTACAATTGAATTAAATAAGTTTATACAACACGGAAAAGTAGTTGTTACATTTATAATTGCATATTGCTAAAAACAAATGATGAGTAAAATTGCAATTATAGGTAGTGGATTTTCAGGGCTTAGTGCAGCTGCTGTGCTGTCAAAACAAGGGCACATTGTAACTGTTTATGAAAAGAATGACGAGCTTGGAGGGCGAGCGCGTCAGTTCAAAGCAAACGGCTATACGTTTGATATGGGTCCTAGTTGGTCTGCTCTAAAGCCAATTCCAAACACTTCACTGGGCAATTCAACATGAACCTAGTTGGCGCATCAAATGAAAACTATGCAGTGGAGTATGTAACGGCGAC
>PBNL01000011.1 GCA_002723115.1 Methanobacteriota archaeon
GTCAGGGTCAATTATCAAGTCATAGTCCTGGTCGTAATCATCGACCTCGAATCGAACTACAGTCGATCCATCTCTTTTTGTTTGGGCTTTATAGGCACACTCAACTTCGACAAGCTTAGTGTCTATGAGTTGGAAGGCATATGGCGAGCCTTCTATGATATGGCCTGTTGAGCCCAAGTCGTGGACGAGCGTTCCATCGGATTGAATGGAAACGTCCGTTCCTGTATGCTTGAGTTTTATGTCGCTTGGATCCCCCTCTGGCTTAATAATCCAGTCGTATTTGAGGCGCTTAGATCCGCGAGCTGTTCCGTCCATTCTCATATTTATTCCAGGCCAAACCTCACTGTAATTCACCCTACTAACTGGCAATATCCCCTCAGCCCATGTAGATGGATCGTTGCCTACATAGTAATTAACGTGATATCCTAATTCGTTTGCACCCGTCTTTATAGAAGCTGTATTTGCATCTACAAAGTCCACCTTCCAAGCGTGAGATTTTAATTCCTCTGGCGCCTGTGTTGCCTCATCGTGAGACCAAAGCTCGTTGTACCCCTCTCCTGCAACCCAAGCTGTCCATCCAGCCTCTTCCATCCAAAATACCCCATCGCTCAAATCTGCTCTGTACTGGATGAAATCGTCCCATTGTCCTTGGTTAGGAAGGAAGGCTATGTCGTGGGTTTGGGCTAAAGCATTCCCCCAATACAGAAAAGAAACGCTCATAAAAATGAGCGCAATCTTAGCAACTGTATTTGGCTTAGCTCTTAACACTAGCCCAAGTTATCAGACAAAAGCCTCATTTCCAACACCGGAGACATGCGCTCATGTAAAATTCTGTACACAGCATCAGCGATTGGAATATCAACCTTGAATTTTTTATTCATCTCAAAAATGCCTTTTGCACCAGTCACCCCTTCCGCCACCATCTTCATCTCTATGACGGCTGATTTGACCGTGTGTCCATTACCAACCATTGTGCCAAGAGCCCTGTTGCGACTATTTACACTGTACGCTGTAACAAGCAGATCACCTAAATAGGGACTACTCTTAATGTTTCTATCAATGTCGTGAACCGTGTCTATAAATCGCTTCATCTCTATCGCTGCATTGGAAATTAACACTGATATAAAGTTGTCTCCATAGCCCAAACCGTGCGCCAACCCCGCCCCCACCGCGTATACATTCTTAAGCACAGCAGCCAACTCAGCTCCAAACACATCATCTGAAGTATTTACTCTGATATACCTCGTTCTCAAGTAAGGCGCAAACTCCTCTGCTTTCTCAGTAAGTGGACATGCAACCGTCAAATAAGACAACCTCTCCCTTGCCACTTCCTCTGCATGGCAGGGCCCGCAGACTATGCCTATGTTCTCATACGGAATGCCCAAACTCTTGTGCAAGTACCTCGCTGGAATACTGTTAAACTGCGGAATCATTCCCTTGATTGCTGAAATAACAAGTTTGTTTTCGAGACCCTTGGGTTTATGCTTCACAAACGCATCGTGAAGGAACATCGATGGTATTGCAATGATGAGAATGTCGCTAGAATCAATTACCTCTTGCATGTTTCTCGAAAGGTTTAGCTTATCGATGGGAAATTGAATCGATTCGATATACCTAGGATTGTGACCATACTTACCTAAATAATCAAACATATCCTCAGATCTAATCCACCAATTCAGCTGATCTAAATTCTCGCAAAGCATTTTGGCTAGTGCCGTTGCCCAGCTTCCACTTCCTAATAATCCAATTCTTAGACTTCCTGACATAATTGCTAAGGTAAGACCTAGCTCTTTGTAACGATATAGGTAACTTTGCGCAAAACCTCAATTATAATGAGCGCTGAAGACGGATTAAAAAAGGTAATTAGCCACGCAAAAGAGTATGGATTTGTGTTTCCTAGTAGTGAAATCTATGATGGGTTAAGCGCAGCTTACGACTATGGACAACTAGGTAGTGAGCTGAAAAACAACCTGAAACAGTACTGGTGGACTGCTATGGTGAGGATGAATGACAACATTGTTGGAATCGATGCGGCCATCTTTATGCATCCTACAACCTGGAAAGCTTCAGGTCACGTAGACGCGTTCAACGATCCCCTAATCGACAACAAAAACAGCAAGAAACGCTATAGAGCTGATGTTCTTATTGAAGAATTCATTGGTAAGATTGAGTCGAAGATCAACAAGGATGTTGCGAAGGGTAAAAAGAGGTTTGGCGACGACTTTAACGAAGAAGAGTTCCGATCTACTAACCCAAACGTTCTCCGCAGACAGCAGAAAATTGACGGCATCAACGCAAAGTTTAAGGCTGCAATGGACGCCGATGACCTTGCTGCTGTTAAAGCGCTTATTGAAGAATTAGAGATTGCTTGTCCAATAAGCGGATCTAAGAATTGGACTGACGTTAGGCAGTTTAATTTGATGTTCAAAACGGAGCTTGGGGCTGTTAGTGGCGATTCTGGTGTTGTTTACCTTCGACCTGAAACAGCCCAAGGAATTTTCGTGAACTATCTGAATGTTCAGAAGAGCGGAAGAATGAAGTTGCCGTTTGGTATAGCCCAAATCGGTAAGGCCTTCAGAAACGAAATCATCGCCCGCCAATTCATATTCAGAATGCGCGAATTCGAACAGATGGAGATGCAGTTCTTCGTGAAGCCTGGCACACAAGAAGAATGGTACAACCATTGGAAGGAGGCAAGAAAGTCTTGGCATGCTTCGCTTGGAATGGGCGATGAAAACTACCGTTTCCACGACCACATAAAGCTCGCTCACTACGCAGATGCAGCCTGTGACATAGAGTTTAATTTCCCAATGGGATTCAAGGAACTCGAGGGAATTCACTCAAGAACTGATTTTGACTTAAAGTCACACGAAGAGCATTCTGGCAAGAAACTGAGATTCTTCGATCCAGAATCTAAAGAGAGCTTCATTCCTTATGTAGTCGAGACATCTATAGGACTTGACCGTTTGTTCCTGGCAGTATTGAGCAATGCATACACAGAAGAAACTCTTGATAGTGGCGCAACGAGGACTGTCCTAAGCATTCCTCCTGCTATTGCACCAATAAAGGCTGCTGTTCTTCCTTTGATTAAAAAGGATGGACTTCCTGAAAAGGCCAAAGAAATTTTAGACCTACTACGTATCAACCACAACGTTCAGTACGACGAGAAAGACGCTATTGGTCGTCGTTACCGTCGCCAAGACGCAATTGGTACTCCTCTTTGCATAACCGTTGATCATGATTCGCTGAATGATAACGCAGTTACTGTAAGGGAAAGAGACGGTATGACTCAAGAAAGAGTCGCTATAGCCGACCTAGCATCTTATGTAGATTCAAAAGTGGGTATGCATACCCTTTTCAATAAATAATGGCATTATCTGACCTCAATATCAAGGGCAAAAGAGTCCTTGTGCGCGTTGATTTTAACGTCCCTCTTGACGATAATTTTGAAGTTCAAGACGACACTAGAATCAGAAGAGCACTTCCGACAATAAACCACTTATTAAAGGGTGGGGCTTCTGTGGTTCTGATGAGTCACCTAGGTCGACCCAAAGGAGTTAGCCCCGAATTCAGTCTCAAACACGTTGTTGGAAAACTTGAAGAATTGCTCGGCCAAAGCGTGAAATTCGCGGCTGATTGTGTTGGAGATGTAGCATTAGATGTTACCCATAACCTTAAGCCAGGTGAAGTGGCGCTCTTAGAAAATCTGAGATTTCATAAAGAGGAAAAGGAGGGTGATGAATTTTTTGCAGGTCAATTGGCTGAAAATGGCGATCTGTACGTGAATGACGCATTTGGAACAGCTCACAGGTCTCATGCTTCTACTGCTGTAATTGCAAAATTCTTTCCTGTAGATAAAGAGTTTGGTCTTTTACTGCAGGGAGAAATTGATGCTTTAAGTAAGGTGATGTCAGAGCCTGCAAGCCCGCTTTTAGCGATAATTGGTGGGGCAAAGGTTAGTTCTAAGCTTGCTATACTTGAAAATCTAGTGGACAAAGTGGACAGGTTGATGATTGGTGGAGGTATGGCTTACACATTTGTCCTTGCTCAAGGAGGCCAAGTAGGAAACAGCCTTGTTGAAGAGGACATGGTGCCTCGAGCGCTAGATATACTTAAGAAAGCTGAAGCGAAAGGAGTAGAAGTTTACTTGCCAAACGATAGCGTAATCGCAGACACTTTCTCAGCTGAGGCTAATTCACAAAACTGTAATACCTCTGAAATTCCAAAAGGATGGATGGGGCTTGATATCGGTCCTGATTCAGCATCTAGGTTTGCAGAAGCTGTTAGAACGAGCAAAACAATTCTATGGAACGGTCCAATGGGAGTGTTTGAATTTGAAAAATTCTCAAACGGAACGTTTACCGTTGCAATGGCATTAAAAGAAGCAACTGATTTAGGTGGTTACACTTTAATTGGAGGTGGCGATTCTATCGCTGCTATTAATGCTGCTAAACTAGCTGATCAAGTAAGCTATTTAAGTACAGGTGGTGGAGCAATGCTTGAATACCTTGAAGGAAAGGTGCTTCCTGGGATTGCGGCTATGGCTGAATAGTCTTATTTCTCAAGGATTTCGTTCATTACGAACATGCTTTTTACCTGTGCAATGTTGTCCATTGCTGCAAGTCTTCTCGAAATGAATTTGTGATACGAGTCCATATCTGCTACTTGTACTTCCAACATGTAATCTGACGATCCAGTTAAGTGGTAGCACGCCTTTACCTCTCTAAACTCTCCAATACTGTGTTCGAAATCTTCAAGAGCTGCCCTTTCGTGGAGTTTGAGGTTTACGCTACAAAAGGCCTTGATCTCTAATCCCATCTTGCGCCTATCTAATTTGACGGTATAGCCTTGAATTATTCCATCCGATTCCAGCCTTTTTACTCTAGCAAATACGGCAGATCTACTTAGGCCAGTTAATTCGCTCAAATCCTGCATAGAAGATCTTCCGTCGAATCTTAAATGATCGACAATTGTTCGGTCTAAAGCATCTAGTAAATTCATTTGTTCAGCCTATCTTGCGTTTCAACGTACAAATTAGCACAATTTATACTTATTTACGTTATTTTGATACATTTGTTTTGTTCGGTTTAACAATGACGAAACAAATGCTTACTTTTATCCCATGATGCCGAACAAAAACCACAGACTAGAAACACGTTCAATTTTTGCGGGTTATGACCCTGCTGAAAATTTTGGCGCTGTAAAGCCGCCTATTCATCTTGCATCTACTTTTATTTTCCCAGATGCAAGAACTGGTGCTGCACAAATGGAAACTGCTTACGGAATTGAGGGAGCAGAAACTCCTCCTGAGGACGCCTTCATTTATTCTAGGCTAGGAAACCCAACCCTATCAGTAGCTGAAAAAAGACTTGCAACTTGGGACGACACTGATTTAGCGGCTTTTTTCTCTAGCGGTATGGCTGCTATTAGTACTGCTCTTATGGCTCATACATCAAAAGACAAGGCGCTTTGGTATGTCGGCCCATTATATGGCGGAACACAACACATTATTGATGACATCATCCCAAAAATAGGGGTAGATGTTGTCAAACTAAACAGCTTAGAAGACCTCGACTCAATGAATGGCGCTCCTGGAATGATTTACATGGAAACACCTGCAAATCCTACGTTACAGGTTCACGACATCAGCCTAGCTACAAAATGGGCGAAGGAGCATTCAACTGAAGAAGACAAAATAATTGTTGCAGTAGACAACACGTTTTTGGGGCCAATCATTCAGCGCCCATTGGATCTTGGAGCAGACCTCAACCTTTATTCTGCAACAAAATATATTGGTGGCCACAGCGACGTTGTTGCTGGCGCGGTTAGCGGAAAGGAAGAAGCAATGGCTAAGGTTTTCGAGTACAGAACATTCTTTGGTGGAATGGCTGACCCATGGACTAGCTGGCTTCTTGCACGTTCGATGGAAACGCTTCACGTTAGAGTAGATAGACAAGTTGAATCTGCTCGTAAAGTGCTTGACTATTTGCAAACTCAAAACAACCTAAAGATCTTTTCTGCTTGGGAAGAGGATCTAGCTAAGGTTGGGGATTATAAATCAGCAGCAATTGTTCAGAAGCAACAAAAGAACGGTGGTGCTTTAATGGCAATAGAAATTCCTGGGGGACGCAACGCTGCCTTTGCATTTCTGGACTCATTAGACGTTTTCAAATTGGCTGTAAGTCTTGGTTCTACTGAAAGTTTGGCTGAACACCCTGCAAGCATGACCCACGCGGGAGTTAGCCCAGAAGAGAAAGAAAGAGCTGGAATTACTGAAGGACTAGTGAGGCTTTCTATAGGCCTAGAAAACTCCGATGACCTTATTGCCGACATTGAAAAAGCGCTTGAAGTTGCTCGTTTATCTTTGAAAGAAGAAACGAGCAAATGTCTAAGCTGAAAATTGTACTTGTGATTTGGGTCAGTATTGCAACTGGCAGTTTATTAGCCCAAACCTTTGTTTACACAGATCAACAAATGATCTGGAGTCAAATGGCCTGTCACGTCGACAGGGGTTTGGTTAGAACAGGATCAGACTGGAGGGGTGAGATTGCATACACAGTTGAAAAAGATGAGATTTTCACTGGATTCAGCAATTCAGTATTTGATTTGGCCTACACCTATAGAGAAGGAAAACTATACATCGGTGATTCTTACTTTACTGATGCTATTAGTTACACTTTTGACGAAGGGAAAATTTATGTTGGCGACAGCACATTCCCTCTAGATTTGGCATATACAATACGCCCAAACCTTAACTACAACGGCGTACTAAACGTTTACATTGAGGATAGCATAAGCCCTCTTGACATTGTAGCCTTTATGCAAGGCGCACCAACTGAAGCTGAAATTTTTGCGTTGTTGCTGACTTTAGCATTGTTATGATTTGTGGTTTAGTCTCAGACTAGCCAAATTTGCAATAGATGCATTATCTAAAACCACTGCTTATTGCGCTTTTGTTTTGCTCTAGCGCTTTAGCCCAAACATTAGAAGAACACAGTATAGCACGACAATGGAACGAAGTTCTATTGGAGGCAATTCGTCATGATCTAGCAAGGCCTACCGTTCATGCCAGAAATTTATTTCATTCCTCAGCAATTATGTTTGAAGCTCTAGCGGTGTATGACGAAAATCTAGAGTCTTACTTTTTAGGAAATACTATTGGAGGGTTCGAAACGCCTTTTTACGGCGTGTCTCCAGCTAGTGAACAAGAAGCTACTGCTTTAGTTGAAGAGGCTATTAACTATGGCTTGTATAGATTGGTAAGCCATCGTTTTTCAAATTCGCCAGGAGCAGATTTCACTCAAGAATTAGCCCAAAATGTATTCATAGATAACGGTGGAGATCCCGATTACACCTCACTTGACTATATCTCAGATGGAGGAGCTGCACTTGGGAATTATATCGCTCAAAAAATTATCGAGTTTGGCCTTCAAGACGGGAGCAATGAGTTAGAAGGGCATTCAAACACTCACTATACTCCATCAAATCCTGATTTGCTTATTGAGCTACAAGAGGGTAATCCAGAGCTTGTTAACCCCAACTCTTGGCAGCCCATCAACCTAAGTGAATTTATAGGACAGTCTGGAGTTGCTAGCGACGAAACACCCCCTTTCTTAAGCCCAGAATGGGGAGAGGTACAGCCTTTCAGCCTTCCAACTTTTGAGCGATCTACTCATGTACGTGACGGCAATGTCTACTTTGTTTGGCTCGACCAGGGGGCGCCACCTCTTATGGATGTAAACACAACGACGGGGTTTGACGATCCATATCAATGGGGATTTAGCATGGTTTTGAGGTGGTCTGAACATTTAGATCCTTCTGATGGAGTTGAAATAGACATAAGCCCTGCAAGTATTGGAAATTTAGATGAATCGCTGTTTGATTTGGACTACGAGGACTACGATCAAATTTATAATTGGGACCAAGGTGGTGACGTAAGCACTGGCCACAATCTTAACCCATCTACAGGAAATCCATACGAGCCTCAGCTTGTAAAGAGAGGTGATTACGGTCGCGTTCTCGCAGAATTTTGGGCTGACGGTCCTGATTCAGAAACACCTCCAGGTCATTGGTTTGTTATTCTAAACCATGTCAGTGATCAGCCTGATTTTGAGCCAAAGTGGCAAGGAGATGGACCAGTACTGTCAAACTTAAAATGGGACGTTCTTTCATACTTCACTTTAGGTGGAGCGATGCACGATGCAGCTATTGCAGCTTGGAGCCATAAGGGTTGGTATGATTACATCCGCCCAGTATCTGCTATTAGATGGATGGCTGACAGAGGTCAATGTTCTAACCCAAATGAGCCGTGTTTTGATTTTGCTGGTCTACCCTTAATTAGTGGGTGGAGTAGCTTGGTTTATAAGGGTGATCCTGATTTTCCTGAAACAAATAATTTAGGCAAAACAAAAGTTAGAGCCTGGAGAGGACACAACTTTATAGACAACCCAGAGACTGATGTTGCTGGTGTGGATTGGATTCTAGCTGAAGGTTGGTGGCCTTACCAAAGACCTTCATTCGTCACTCCACCATTTGCAGGATACGTTAGTGGACACTCTACGTTTAGCAGAGCTGCTGCTGAAATTATGACGTCAATAACTGGAGATGAATATTTCCCTGGCGGTATGGGAGAATTTATTGCTGAGCAAGATGAATTCCTGGTGTTTGAAGATGGACCATCTGAAGACATTGTTCTACAGTGGGCAACATATAGAGATGCATCTGACCAATGCTCGCTTTCGAGAATTTGGGGTGGAATACACCCACCTGCCGACGACATACCGGGAAGAAGATTGGGTCTTAAAATCGCTGAATACACCCTCGACATGGTAGATCAACTGGTTATACAAAACGGACCAGATCCTATATGTTTAGGTGATGTTAATGGAGATGCATCAATAGGAGTGAACGACATGTTAACTATACTGAGCTACTTTGGTTCAGACACCGTGGTTGGTTCTGCAGACCTAGACTACGATGGTGTAGTTGGAGTAAATGATATGCTCTTATTCCTTAGTTTATTTGGAACAAGCTGCCTTCTGTAGGTAAATAGAATTTTGCCTTAAGCCTCCTCAATACGGAACGTGAAGTGTTCCATGATTTGGTTTACAAGAAGCTTTTCGCAAGCCTCCTTAACCTTTGCTTCAGCAGTCGCCAAATCTGCAGCATCTATTTGCATTGTAACGTGCTTGCCAATCCTAACACCTACGATTTCTCCTAGGCCCATCTGAGGCATTGTATTACTTACTGCTTTTCCTTGAGGGTCAAGTAATGCCGGAAGAGGCATGATATCAATCTCTGCGCGAAATTTCATTTCTGAAGTTTGTTTATTTGGGTGCTAGCACAAATGCAAAACACGAGTACAAAAGTACGCACAACGGCGCCGCTGCAAACACATTATGCCAAGCAATCGCAACACCTATTGCAACTACCGCAGAAAGCCCAATAAAGATCTTGCGAATTCTATCTAATCTTTTGTCTTCTCCCCAACCTTTTAGTGAGAAAAACTTCCTATTTAGCACCATAAATATTGGTAGAAGAATTAAGCCCAAACCCGCTGTCACAACCATAGACATTGCTTCCTGAGGATTAAGAATCCCTCCAGCCCAAATTATCATACCCATCCAAAAAACACCTGTGGCAGGCGCAGGCAATCCTTCAAAATACTTTCCATCATCACCATTCAATGCGCTTACATTATACCTCGCCAATCTGTACGCAGCAGCAACTGCTATAGCCCAAGGCAAAACCCTAACAATAGGTGCTTCTTCTGTAAAAAATGAAAACAGATATGAATCATCAATGATCAATCTATACGCTACAAATGCTGGTGCCAAGCCTCCTGTAACAACATCAGCTAGAGAATCTAGCTGTACTCCCATGGGGCCATCAACACCCAGTTTCCTGGCTATTAAACCGTCCAATAAATCGCAAATCATAGCTGCTAACCACACTCCTGCTACAATCCCATCAGTCAAATCCCCCCCTGCAGCTGCTACCCAACACACATAAGCCCCGCCTAGTAAGTTACCCATTGTCAGGGAGTTAGGAATAATCGCCTTTATGTTCATGTGGCTAATATAGCCACCTACCCTGCATTCTAGAAGAGTTGTGTATATTTGCAGTCCTCTGGTCCGATGGCCGAGTGGCTAGGCTCTGCTCTGCAAAAGCAGCTACAGCGGTTCGAATCCGCTTCGGACCTCCAGAAAAGAATCCCTGATTGCTTTAGCAATCGGGGATTTTACTTCAAAAAAATGCGAAGCTTGCTTCAGCGTTTTTCTTGAAGGGAAAAGCTCCAGAGCGAACGAAGTGAGCGAGGGGATTCTTTTCTGGAGAAGCACACCCTTTTGGATCATCGAGCGAAGCGAGGTAATCCGTCTTGATTACTGACAATTATCACCGAATGCTGACAGAACTAAAAGTATGTCTCCAACATTTACCACACCATCACCACTAACGTCGAAGCTGCAATCCTCTAGACATCCAAAATCGCCAAGCACATTTAATATATCAGACACTGTCACAAGTAAATCACCATCTGTGTCGCCTGGACATGCAGATAGGCTTTGCTCATGACATTCATTCCAAAGATCAGTAACTGTGTTTTGTAAAGCGTCATTTACCACATCAATAACCTCGGTAATACAAACCATACCGTTTGCTGAACCAAACCAATGCACTCTCATGATTGGAGTGTATTCAAAATGTTTTGGTATAGTCGTGCCGTCATAGCTGAGTGTAATTACGTCATTACCTCCGGGAGTGTGTTCGCCTTCACCGGTATAAACTTCTGTATCAAGTAACGACTCTGTATACGCAATCTGCAGGCCGTCAAATTCTAATTGATATGCATGAACTCTATTGTCAGGGTTCAGCATTAACACGTCGAAGTATTTCTCGTCCCAATTAACATCGCCAATTGAAAAGCTAACTGAATCATATGGGTTAGTTATATCGGGCAGAGGGAAATCACAATGAGAGTGAACGCCTGAACTGTCAGGATGCTCGTGGGCAACATTCCAAAATTGACAATCCGCAATTATTGTAGCATCAGTAACATTTATATCGCCATCAGAGTTCAGATCATAACAATCAGTTGAAGGGATATCATTACCTAACACGCCTTCAACATAAGTTTGGGCATCCACTAAATCTTGATCAAAATCATTGTCTACATCTCCCATTAGAACTGCACCACCACATTCGCCTGTACAATCAAAAATTGCAGTTCCATACGGCTCTCCAGTGCAATCTGTAAATACAGGGCAATCATCAATAATTGTGACGACAAACCCATCAGTCCTGTCAATATCAATACATACAACACCCCAGTTGTTTTCAGTATTAGTTTCATATCTGCCTAACGCGTCTGGATCATAATCCCAATTTACTCTTACAACAAGTCGATACTCGCCGTCTTCAACATCTGTAACGTCTATCCATTGGCAGCTTAATCCTGAACCATAAATATCTCCACAACCAGCTGTAATGCCCATGTTAGAACAGCCGTATTGATAAGATCCCCCACCTGAACACTCAAGGTCCATTACACAGAAGCCATTTTTAAATCCAACTGGGATAAACCCTCCATCCATATCGAATAGATCGTATTTGGCATACCCCTCATAATGCCAGTGATTGTGACAATCACCCCACTCAAATTGCTGAGTTTCGTCATTGTTTGAGGGTGTTCCTATGTAGTAGTCTAATTCACCAACGTTTTTAATATGAGTTGTAAATCTGATTAATTCTCTTGTGCCAAACCCATTCAAGCAACCCTCTTCAATGTAGCAGTCTGTTTCTCCAACTTCCATAGTTGTTGCGTAGAGGCTGTTTGTTATTGCCTCCGTTACAATTAATAAGTCAGGACCACTGCAGTTTGGGTCCCCCTCATAAATACAAGTGCCGTTATCTACCTCAGCTAGAGGATTGTAATTACATGCCTCTTCATCTGTACAACCAGATGGCGGGCCTATAAAATCAAAATTCCAACTATAGCCGCCACATTCACCAGTGCTTGATCCCCATCTAACCCAATAAGTAACACCGCCTTCTAAAAGAACGGTTAGGCCAGCCTCATAACCACATCCTGCCTCGTAATCATCAAAATAAATAGTGCCTTCGTTACTGTTGTCAAAGTTTGCCATGTTACAGTAATCATATATGTAAAGCGTGCTATTACAACCTGATCCACACGAATTAAGCTCATACACACCTGTTTCTTCGGGAGTGAACGTGTACCAGAAATTTCCTAATTCTTGTACTATTGTTCCATAATCTTCAGTCGTGAGATTAACCGCATCTGCACAAGTCATGCCCGGCTCACAATCAAACTGTATATACTCCTCATAATCAAACTGCCCTCCACTGGCAATCTCAACACTATCGACGTAAAGTGCGTAAGAACCCTGGCCATAAGCACAGCAGATTCCATCTCCATAGCTGTCGTTTAAATAGAACTGAAAACAATGAGGGTCGCCGTCATCTGGAACACAAATGGTATCATTATAAAGTGTTCCGTTTTCTTGATATGGTCCTCCGCTAAGCAAAATGCCATCAGAGTCATATAGCGTCCACGTTGTCTCGCCAGGATAATTGTCCGTTAAAATCGAAACGACTACTTGAGTAGCACCATCGTCACAAAACTCGTTACCACCTTCTTCCTCCTCTTCTTCTTCCTCCTCCTCTTCTGACTCAGGGCATAAGAAACTGCCTGATATTTCTCCTCCAAATTCTCCTCCTTGAATTACTGTGTCGCCGTTTAAAACAACACTAAATCCTCCCAATCCATAACCGCAACAAAGACCATCTCCATAGCTATCATATAAGGTGAACGTAACGCATGTGTCTGGTTGACTTAAAACACAGATGGTGTCCGAATAAAGTGTCCCATTAGCGCTGTAGCCATTACCATTTGCTATCTCTTGATCACCCTCCATCAAAACCCAAGTGGTTTCTCCTGGATAGTTATCAGTTAAAATATTTACTATGATTGTTGATTCGTCACATTGCGCACTAACACCCAGTACAAAAAGAAAAGAAAGAAGAGAGAGAGAAAATTGTTTCATGACATTATAACACCTTATAATTCAATTGGGCTGCTCGTTAAAAGTACGGACAAAAGTTTGGCCTAACAATTGATAAATAATCGCATCTTTGTACTGAATTTCGTGGAAATGAATCTAACTCAAAAACAAGCGTTAATCGCAATAGTTGTACTAGGCCTAATCTGTCTATTTCTTGGTGGAAAACTCTATGTAAACAACAAGGCTTATAACCAGCTCACAGGTGAATACGGACAGCTAAAGCTAGACAAAGAACAAGTAGTATTTGATCTTGAAAAGATGAGGTTTTCATACGACACTCTTCAGACTGAAAACTCAATCATGCTTGCGGAGATTGCTGCTCAAAGAGATAAGATCGACGGTCTACTTACTAAGGTTAAAAATGGGAGTTGGGCGCTTTCAAAGGCAAAGAAAGAAGCCGAAACTCTTCGAACAATTATGAAGGGTTATATCGCTACAATTGACTCTGTAAACCAATTAAACATTGCTCTCTCTGAAGAAAATTTAGCCATGAAGGAGCGTGTTGAAGAAGTGCAGGACAAGAACGCAAAACTTCAACGCAGACAGGCAAACATGGAGGAAATAATCGCTGCAGGAAAAGTTTTGCAGTGTTCTGACATAAGTGCAGTTGGAATACGACTGCTTTCTTCTGGAAGGCAGCGAGAAACAACCCGAGCTGATAGAGCTGACATGCTTAAAGTTTGCTTTACTCTTTTGGAAAATGCAATTGCTGAGTCAGGAGACAAGAATTTGTACTTAAATGTAATGACGCCAGATAGCACTTTGTTGACATTTGAAGAGGGGGCTGAGTTTAGCGCTCAAAGGACCATTGATTATGCAAACGATAGGCTTGATGCTTGCATTTTTTATACTACCAACGAAGGATCTGCGTTGACTCAAGGGATCTATAGTCTTGAGATTTTAGAGGAGGATGTGGTGATAGGCCAAACCCACATCGAACTACGATAAGCGTCAACCACAAAAAAACACTAGTCGATTGTAAAGTTTGCGATTTTAAGAGGCGATTAAGCCTCATGTTCGCTTTATGGTTGGATCAACGGTAGAAGTAGGACGGTTTGGCGAGGGTGTAGTAGCTGCATATTTATCTCAAAAGGGCTACCGAATTCTATGTACTAATTTTAGAGTAAAGAGATGTGAGATCGATATTGTGGCGATGTTTAATGCGTGTTTGGTTTTTGTCGAAGTGAAAATACATTCCAATAGGTACCTTCCAAGGCCATCAAAGGGGCAGATTCAGCGACTAATTTATGCTGCAAATTCATTCATTATTTCTCAAAAAATAAATGCTAATCGGATACGATTTGATCTCATTCGAGTGAGTACACATAAAAATTCCGTTAAAGTTGACCACCTTGAGGATGTATTTGACCCCGCTTCTTTTCTTATCTAGTTATCTTTGTCGCCACAATCATTAGGAAATGAAAAATCAAAAGGGTTCAGGCCGCCGAGGAGGCGCCCGGAGAACCAAGCCCGAATCGAAATTTGTACCTAAGCGAAAAGCGTCGGGTAGAAAGCTATCTCAACAGGGTCCCAACGAGAAGCAGAAGCCTACAAAGAAAGGCGGCCACAAGCCTAGCTATTCTAAAAGAAGAAAGCCGGCTCCAAAACCTCAACCACTTGCCGATTCAAACGCTCCAATGAGGCTAAATCGCTTTGTTGCTCAAGCTGGTATTTGCTCAAGACGCGAGGCTGACGTTTTAATTGCTGCTGGAGTGGTAAGTGTGAATGGCGAGATTATCACAGAAATGGGATATCGGGTGCAGCAAACAGACAAAGTACAGGTAGAAGGAGACACCATAAAGGCTGAAACTAAGAGATATGTTCTTTTAAATAAGCCCAAAAACTTTTTGGCAACTGCTGATGACCCTGGAGGCAGGAGAACCGTAATGCAACTAATTAAAGGCGCTTGCAAGGAAAGGGTTTATCCTGTTGGAAGGCTAGATAAAGACACTACTGGACTGTTATTACTTACCAATGATGGTGAAATGGCAAAAAGGCTATCTAATCCCAAGATGGGTGTTCGCAATCTTTACCATGCTTCAACATACGAAAAGGTGAAGAAAGAACATTTGTTGGCTATGCTTGAGGGGTTTGTGCTAGATGACAAATTTGTACGAGTTGAAAAGGCAAGCTTCGTTAAAGATGATCCTCGCCAGATAGGGGTTGAAATACATTCGGGAAGGAACAGAATTGTAAAAAGAATCTTTGAGCATTTTGGCTATAGGGTGACCAAACTAGACAGAGTTGTGTTTGGGTGTTTGACGAAAAAAGACGTTCCAAGAGGAGCGTGGAGACACCTTACAGAACAAGAACTTAGTATTTTAAGAATGACTACTTGATGAACGACAGTCTAGTCATAATACCAACATATAACGAAAAAGAAAACGTTGTAAATATGCTAGAGACAGTAATGTCTTTAGAATATCCATTTGACGTGCTTATAGTTGATGACGGGTCGCCGGATGGTACCGGAAGATTCGTCGAAGAGGTTGCGGCAAAATATCCTGATCGAATTCACTTGATCGAGCGAACGGGGAAGTTGGGTTTAGGGACAGCCTATATTGCTGGCTTTAAATGGGCTTTAAGCAGAGATTACGAGTATGTCTTTGAAATGGATTGTGATTTTTCTCATGATCCCGAAGATCTTGTAAGGCTTAGAATTCCTTGTGCTGAAGGAGGGGCTGGTGTAACTGTAGGATCTAGATATGTAAAAGGAGGTGGGGTTGTAAACTGGCCTTTCTTAAGACGATTTATTAGCAAAGGAGCTTCTATTTATGTTAATATGATTCTTTGGCTTGGGGTGAAGGACAGCACCGCTGGATTTGTAGCTTATAGAAGAGAAGTTTTAGAGGACATCAATTTGGATTCTGTGAAATTTATTGGGTACGCATTTCAAATTGAAATGAAGTACAGGGCTAAGAGGCTTGGATATAAGATTACAGAGGTGCCAATCAGTTTTAGGGACAGGGTTTTAGGGACATCAAAGATGAGTCTTGATATATTTAATGAAGCCTTTTTTGGTGTAATAAAAATGCGATTTCTAAAGTAAGAAGCATGTCAAAGTCAACATTATTTAAAAACGCACACATTGTAAATGAAGGACAGGTAACTGTTGGTGATGTGCTAGTTGTGGGGGATAGAATTTCTAAATTAGGAAAAGGGCTTGAGGGTGATGAAGTAATAGATGCTAGTGGGTTTTGGTTAATGCCTGGTATTATTGATGACCAAGTACACTTTAGAGAGCCCGGTCTAACGCATAAGGCGGATTTAAGTACTGAATCAAAAGCAGCGGCAGCAGGTGGTGTTACTTCTTTTATGGAAATGCCCAACACCGTTCCTCAAGCGCTTACACAAAGGTTACTTGAAGATAAGTATGAAAGAGCGGCTGAGGTTAGCGCTGTTAATTACAGTTTTTTCATGGGCGCAAGCAACAACAATCTTGATGAGGTTTTGAAAACGGACCCCAAACGAGTTTGTGGAGTTAAAGTGTTCATGGGTTCGTCTACAGGAGACATGCTGGTAGACGAAAAAACGGTGCTAGAAGGCATTTTTAAGGAGAGTCCTACAATTGTTGCTACTCACTGCGAAGAAGAGGCTGTTGTTAGGGCAAACATGGCCGCGGCTAAAGAGCGTTGGGGCGAACACGTGCCTATTGATCAGCACCCTATTATTCGATCAGCAGAGGCTTGCTATCAGAGTTCTTCAAAGGCGGTTGAGCTTGCAACAAAGCACGGGGCTAGGCTTCACATCCTACACATTTCAACATCACGTGAGCTTGACCTTTTTGACGGGAACAAACCTTTAAAAGAAAAGAAGATCACATCAGAAGCGTGTATTCACCACCTTTGGTTTACAGATGCAGATTATGCAGATAAGGGTACTTACATTAAGTGGAACCCAGCTGTGAAAGCACAAAGTGATAGAGATGCAATAAGGGCTGCTTTATTGGATGGAAGAATAGATGTTATTGCGACTGATCACGCACCTCATACAATTGAAGAAAAAAGCAATTCATACTTTAAGGCTCCATCTGGAGGTCCGTTAGTTCAGCACGGATTACCAGCAATGTTAGAGATGGTTCATCAAGGGCATATTTCTGTAGAAAAAGTAATAGACCTTATGTGCCACAGAGTTGCAGAGTTATTTGAAATTAAGGACCGTGGATATATTCGAGAGGGATACAAGGCTGATTTGGTTTTGGTAAACCCAAATGCTAACTGGACTGTAACGGGTGAGAATATCCTATACAAATGTGGTTGGTCTCCATTTAATGGATATGAGTTCAAATCACATGTGGTTGGAACTTGGGTGAACGGAACAAGGGTTTGGGATGGTGTAAATATTTTAACTGAAGCAGGAAAACATGCTGGTGAAAGACTTGAGTTCAATCGTTAAAATTATTTTCATCTCTGTCCTCTTAATTGGGTGTATGGTTGATGAAAGAGATGATCCTAAAACCAAACCTTTAGAGGGTTCTGGAATCATCGAAAAGGAGCTGTTTATTGAGATAATGGCTGAAATTTCTATTACCGAAGCAGCACATAAAAGCCGTCTTTTTCTGCCTGACAACTCTAATGAAATTCAATTAGACAACTACTCAACCATTTTCTCTTCACACGGAGTTACCCCAGAAGAGTTTGAAAAATCACACACTTGGTGGTGGCAGCATCCCGCTGCAATGAAGAGCGTACTACAAGGTGTGACCGAAAGGCTTAACGAGATAGAAAGAGAAGTAAACTCTTAGACAGACTCTAGATAAGCTTTGCCGGTTCTTTCTATCGCTTTTTCGATGCTTTCGTACTCCCAACCTTTTAAAACACCAAGTATTTTTGTGCCATCATACTTTGTGTTTAGTTGTGCCATCTTCATGCTCGTTTTATTGGCTAATGACTTTCTCCCTGTTATAATCTCGAGAAGTTTAAATATTGCTACAACAATATCTATCATCCACCAGGTAACAACCTTTGTGGGTGGGGCAGCATTTACAGATTTTGCAATAAGATTCATCGCTGTTTTATAGCTAAGATTGGATGCGTTAAGCAGGAATCTTTCTCCTCTAAGTCCAGATTCTGCTAGTTTGTAGCATGCGGATGCAACAGACCTTGCAGATACAAACCCGTTAGCCCCTGCTGGGTGGACCGGCACCCCCTTGGCAGACTGTGAAAACAGTTCTCCTGAAGACCTAGAGAAATCACCCTCTCCTATGATTATGGAAGGGTTTACAATGAGAACCCTTAACCCCTCTTCTTGACCACGCCAAACCTCGAGTTCAGAAGCATACTTACTTCTAGAATAACCTGTAACAAGAGGGCCTTCCTCAAATGGCGTTTCTTCAGTCACCATGGTTGTGTTGTGACCTAATGCAGCAACTGAGCTAACATAAATCAGGTCCTTAACTCCTAGGTCAAGCATGGCATTTACCACGTTTTCTGTCCCGCCTCTGTTGACCTCCATCAAATGGGGTTCATCTGCGGGATGAAAGCTGACTAGAGCGGCGGCGTGATAGACTCTGTCGCATCCCTGAATTGCTAAAGCCATCTCATCGTAATTCCTGGTGTCGCCTTCGATCCAAGTGAGGTTTTGGGTTGAAACTCCCAGCGAACTGATGAAGGCCTCTGTGCCTGCGACATCAGAATTGGTGCGTCGAAGTGCTCGGACATGGTGGCCTTCTGAAAGGATTTGGGCTAAAAGCTCCCTTCCAACTATTCCTGTTCCTCCAGTTACTAAATCCATGCTTCAAAGGTAGCTATCTTTGATAATGTGAAACCCACAGATCACATAGCGAAGCTTTTAAAACGATTGCCTGAAGAGCCTGGCATCTACAAACATTTCGATTCAGAAGGTGTCTTGCTTTATGTCGGTAAGGCTAAAAATCTCAAGAAACGTGTCGGCAGTTATTTCAATCGCAAAACCTATGATAACGGCAAAACAAAAACTCTAGTTAAGAAGATTGCGGACATCGAGTGGATGGTAACTCACACAGAACAGGATGCTTTGTTGCTGGAAAACACACTGATTAAAAAGCACAAACCCAGGTACAACATCTTACTGAAGGATGACAAAACTTTCCCTTTCATCGTGATTAAGAACGAGCCCTTTCCTAGGGTTATGTCTACGAGGCAGACTGTTAAAGGGGGTGGAGAGTATTTTGGTCCGTTTACAAGTGTTCGGGGGATGTATACAGTTCTTGATCTTTGTAAAAAGCTCTATCCTATTCGATCTTGTTCGTTGAAGTTGAACGATTCAAATATTGAATCTGGGAAGTTTAGAGTTTGTCTCGAATACCACGTGGGGAATTGCTTGGGGCCATGTGTGGGGAAGCAGCAGAAGGAGGATTATGAGAGGAGCATTGATTCGATTCGGCATATCCTGAAGGGGAACCTTGGGGAGGTTAAGGAGGAGTTGAAGAGGGATATGGTAGAGGCAGCTGAGTCGTTGGCGTTTGAAAGGGCGAATCTGATAAAGTCGCGTCTGAAGTCGCTTGAGAAATATCAAGCGAAGAGCACCGTTGTACACCCGACGATTACAAATGTTGATGTGTTCAGCATAGTAACTGATAGCTCTACCGCTTATGTGAATTGCATGAACATCGTTTCTGGGTCCATTGTAAAAGGCCAAACCTTCGAAATCAAAAAGAAGCTAAGCGATAGTGAGAAGGATATTTTAGAATCTGCTATACCTCTAATCCGAGAGGTGTTTAGAAGTAGAAGCAATGAGATTTTCACTCCCTTTAAGGTTGATGCAGAAGTGAGGGTTTTTGTTCCTCAAAAAGGAGATAAAAAGAGGCTGGTTGATATGTCTGAGAAGAATGCCGTGTTCTATATGAAGGATAGGCATAAGCAGCAAGAACAAGTGGATCCTGAGGCTGCAATGACAAGGCTTATGGCTGGGATGAAGGCTGATTTGGGTTTAAATACTGAGCCTAGACATATTGAATGTTTTGACAATTCTAACATCCAAGGGACAAACCCTACGTCTGCCTGCGTGGTGTTTAGAAATGGCAAACCGGCCAAAAGAGATTACAGGCATTTCAATATCAAAACTGTACAAGGTCCCGATGACTTTGCTAGTATGAAAGAAGCGGTGTACAGAAGGTATAGAAGGCTTGCAGAAGAGGGTGAGTCTTTGCCTCAACTTCTAGTTATTGATGGAGGTAAGGGACAGGTTTCACATGCTATGGAAGCTCTCGAGGAGCTGGGGCTACAAGGTGAAATAAGGGTCGTGGGAATTGCTAAGAGATTAGAGGAGCTGTACTTTCCAGGCGACTCTACTCCGCTTTATTTAGACAAGAGGTCTCAGACATTGAAGGTTATTCAGAATATGCGAAACGAGGCTCACCGCTTCTCTTTAAAGCATCACAGAAAAAAAAGAAGCAAAGGGGCTTTGAGTTCTGAACTTGACGGTATCAAAGGGGTTGGTGAGGCTAGTCGTAACAAGCTTCTAGATGTTTTTGGGTCTGTTAAAGGAGTGCGTGAAGCAAGCCTAGATGACTTGAAAAAAGTTGTCAACTCAAAGATTGCCCAAAGTATTGCTGATTATTTCGCTTAAAATTCGAAGCGTTTTCCAAGGCTACATCCGCCAGCCTCTCGGTATTGAGACACAATGTCACTAACTACTTTGCCAGCAGGTTGAATCGCAGAAAGCATGGATGCGATTTGGCCTATCTCAAGCTCACCCTCATCAAGTTTTCCTTCAAACATACCCTGCTTCGAACGACCTCTACCTAATAGCTCTGCAAGTTCCTCCTTAGATGCCTTAGCTTCATAAGCCTCAATCACTTTGCGGTAGAATGCGTTGTGAATCATCCTTACAGGAGTAAGCTCTTTAAGCGTTAATGAGGTCGCCCCCTCTCCTGTCTCCAAGACGGTTTTCTTAAACTCGATATGAGCAGATGATTCTTCCGTAGCTACGAATCTAGAACCCATTTGAACGCCCTCTGCTCCTAGCACCATTGCTGCCAGCATAGAATTTCCGTCGTAAAGTCCTCCAGCTGCAATTACAGGAATGTCAACCGTATCAATTACAGATGGAATCAAACACATTGTTGTGGTCTCCTCCCTTCCATTGTGTCCCCCGGCTTCGAATCCCTCAGCAACAACCGCATCGACACCTGCTGCTTCTGATTTGGCTGCGAAAACAGCGCTGCTCACTACATGAACCACCTTAATGCCGTGGGACTGCAGTTTAGAAGTCCAAATCTTGGGAGACCCCGCGCTAGTAAACACAATTGGAACTTCTAGCTCAATTATACTTTCTACATGCTTGTCAATATCTGGATAAAGAAGAGGAAGGTTTACTGCAAAGGACTTGGATGTCGCAGCCTTGCATTTAGTGATGTGTTCTCTAAGTACATCGGGGTACATGCTGCCAGAACCAATAATTCCCAGGCCTCCAGCCTCGCTTACTGCTGATGCTAGCTCCCAACCCGCGCACCAAATCATTCCACCCTGGATGATTGGGTATTCAATGCTGAACAGTTCTGTTATCCTATTTCCCTGATTCTTTTCCGCAGCCATTACCCCTTCTTTATTCCGTCCCACCCTTGGGCTTTAAGTTCTACGTCAGTTCCGCTCTTAGTCACCATTATTCTCTCATCTGGATTGTCGGTCATGTGGCCAATGAAAGAGAGTTTGGGATGGTTCCTTAGCTTTTCGTAATCGTCAGGGCTGATGGTAAATAGCAATTCGTAATCTTCTCCTCCGCTAAGCATGCAAAGAGTTGGATCTAAATTGAATTCACGTGCAGTATCGTAGGTTTTTGAGTCTATCGGGAGTTTGTCCTCGTAAAGTCTAACTCCCAAGCCGCTTGCGGCCATAAGATGCATGCATTCAGAGGCCAAACCGTCGCTAACATCTATCATACTCGTTGGCTTCACTTCTAGGTCAGAAAGCTCACGAACAATGTCCGTCCTTGCTTCTGGTTTTAATTGACGTTCAAGAATGTAGGCGTGGTCGTTTAGTTCTGGCTGCACAGTTGGTGCATCCTTGAATACAGACTTTTCTCTTTCAAGCACTTGAAGCCCCATATAAGCCGACCCTAAATCGCCTGATACAACCAGAAGATCTCCTGACTTAGCGCCACCCCTTGACACCAACTTGTCGCTATCAGCTAGTCCCATCACTGTAACACTGATCATGAGTCCCGATGGAGAAGAAGTGGTATCTCCTCCTACAAGGTCCACCTCATATAGCTCACAAGCTAGTTTCATTCCCAAATAAAGCTCCTCTAACGCCTCTACAGAAAATCTATTAGAAATGCCAAGACCTACTACGATTTGGGTTGGCATCGCGTTCATCGCACAAATATCACTGAGGTTTGCAATCACTGCTTTATACCCTAAGTGCTTAAGCGGAACATAGCTTAGGTCAAAGTGCACTCCCTCAACAAGCATGTCGGTTGAAAGAACAACTCTTTTGCCTGCTGGATCAACAACAGCTGCGTCGTCGCCTACACCTAAAATAGTAGATGGTTGCCTCTTTACTAGTCCTTCAGTGAGCTTGCCTATAAGACCAAACTCTCCCAAATCCTGTATTTCTGTCCTATCCATTATTCCTCTTCTCTTATGTCACAAATAGTTCCCTCAAAATGCAGATCAATGTCCGCAAAAGGGTGATTGAAATCCATCTCTACTTCTGTTGCGCTAACGTCTAATACTATTCCGTAAACTTCATTTCCTTCGTTATCATTCATTGGCAGCACCTCACCTGGCTTCACCCTTTCAGAATCAAATTTTCCGTCAACCTCAAATATGCTTTTAGGCAATGCGTGAATTGCTTCTATTGTCGTCTCACCGTATGCTTCTGCACAAGGGATCGTGAAGCTAAAGGGCTCGCCTTGTTTTTTGCCTATTAAAGCAGCCTCAAATGCTGGCAGAACATCGCCTCCTCCCATTCTAAACCCAAAAGCTTGCTCAGCAGGGCACTCCTCCAACACCTCACCATCAGGGCCTGATTCTGTTAAAACGTATTCTATTTCAACGAAAAGACCTTCTCCTACAGTTAAATTTTTCATACTGCAAATGTCCGTTGTACTTTGTGCTTATGCAACGAATTACGATCGCTTTCCTGATTTTGTTTATCTCTGGGTTGTATTCTTCAACATTTGCCCAGTCAACACCACATCATCTCAAAGATTTTAATTCTAAGCCAAGGGTCTACAAGCCGCTTGGTTGTAAATACACAGATGTTCCAGGGCATTCGCATGAAAAGAAAGTGCTTGGAGGGGGCAACTACGATATGGAACCTTCAATTGCCAGAAGCGACACTTTTGATATTGTTCACTACGATGTAGATCTAGACGTTACAGAATACAATGTTCAAAATATTACAGCAAGATGTGGTATAGAATTAAGCATCATTGAAAGTGGGGCGGAATTTGTAAGGTTTGATTTGATCGAACTAGATGTCGATTCGGTTTTTGTAGATGGAATCTCGTCAGCTTTTGGTCATGATAGCGGGGAGTTAAGCATTCCTGCACCTCAGGGTGTTTTCAGTTCTGGAGAATCGTATTTAATTGACGTTTACTACTCTGGCCACCCTCATTCTGATCCTTATTGGGGCGGGGGGTATTTTGCTTCAAACTACATCTATCACATGGGAATAGGATTGACTTCTATTCCTCCAAATTTTGGTAAGGTTTGGCACCCCTGTTTTGACAATTTTGTAGAAAGAGCTACATACAGCTGGAACGTTAGGTCTGCCGGTGGTCGAAGAGCACACCTGCAAGGCTATATGACTGACGAGGTTTTTGAAGACGGCGACACCCTGACTAGAAGCTTCATTTTAGAACACCCTATTACAACCCACCAGGCTGCATTTGCTGTATCAAACTATGTTGACAGCAATTACGTATACACTTCTGAATATGGTGACATCCCAGTAAGACTTACGGCAAAACCTGAGGACATCAACCAAATGGTCAACAAATTCGCCGACCTTGGTTATGCAATAGACGCATGCGAGTATTGGTATGGTCCATACGCTTGGGAAAGAGTTGGCTACGTTCTTACAACTGACGGTGCATTAGAAATTCCAACGAACATAGCGTACCCGCGAAGCATGATGGAAGAAAGTGTTGCGTCAAACAGCGACCTTCTTACTCACGAGTTGGGCCACCAGTGGTGGGGAAATATCACAGCGCCATACATACACAATCACATGTGGCTCAAAGAGGGAGGGGCAGAATACACAAACACGCTTTTTGAAGAATGGAAAAATGGCCACGAGGCTATGGTTGATTTCATAAAAGACAATCAAAAGTTCGTTTTAGAAGAATGCCACATTCAAGACAATGGATTCCACGCTATGTCGCCAATGCCAGACGAAGAGATTTATGGTAGGCATACTTATTACAAGGGCGCATCTATTCACCATAATTTGAGGGCATACCTCGGGGACGATATGTATAGGAATGCTTGCCAATTTGTGTTGAGCGAATACTGGGATTCATACATGGATCCAGACATGTTTATTTCTGCGTTAGAGGATTATTCTGAAATGGATGTGCAGTCGTTTTTTGACGCTCAAGTATTTCAGCCGGGCTTTTCGACTTGGGTTATTGACTCTACATCAACTGTAGAAGCAGGGGGCGCTTATGAGACCACGGTTTATATGAACCAAAAGCTCAGAGAGTGCTCCAACTTCCACAACAATGAGCCAATTGAAATCTACACTTGGGATACTAACTGGACACCAAGCTTCCAAGAAGTCAGAGTTAGCGGAGAATACGACGTTGCCACAATTACACACGACTCTCCTTTTGTACTTATTGCACTTAATGCTGACGGTCGACTAAACCAAGGGCGCCTTGACCTAACCTTAGCTATAACCGAAACTTCAGGTCTAAGCTCACTACCGTGGGTAGACGTAAGAATGGGATGCGACGCTATAACTGATAGTGTACTTGTTCGTATTGAACACCATTGGGCTGCACCTGATCAAGAACCATTAGGCTTCTATGTTGAAGAAGTGAGTTCAAGTCATTTTTGGACTGTAGACGGAACTTGGGAAGACGGAATTGAAGGGACTGATGATCTAACTCTTGACGCCAGATTTTCATATGTAGGTTCAGATTCTGATCAATTAGACTATGACTTATACGCCATTACTGAGCAAGATGCTTTCCTAGCGTGGAGGCCTGACTCTGACTCTGAGTGGGTGCAATATCCTGATTATGAGTGGCAAGCGGGATCACTTGCTAATGGCAATGGAACTTTTAAGGTAAGCAGTCTTCGCAAAGGCCAGTATACTTTTGCAAACGGAGATATCTCACTGAATCACAATGATGTTTCAGAGGTGTCTGAGTTGGACATTTATCCTTCGCCAGCCTATTCTCATATAAATCTAAATTGGAGCGGAGAGGTGAACTCTATTTCTATCTACGACAATGCGGGGCAATGTGTTAAAAGGTCTAGCGTCTCTCAAGACCAAACCGCAAGGCTAGACATTACCTCACTTTCTTCAGGAAACTACATCGCAGTTCTAATGAATGAGCGCAACGTTCAAGGAAGCAAAGCCTTTGTAATCGAATAACTACTTAAGAATGTTTGAGGACTTTACTAGTCCCTCAATTTCTCTCATATACTCCCTTTTGTCAAAGTAAGGAGCGTAGGTATACCCTTCAACTGTAACAAGAGACGAATTCTTCTCGTCGTACATAGTAAGGCTGTAAAAAGGACCGCCCATAAAGTCGTTTTCCATCCTCCATAGTCCCTTTATTTCAGCAGCAATTGTGCCGTTGTAACTGATCTCTTCGTAAGTAGGTAGCATACGCCTTTCAACAGACATATAGCTCCCCTCTGTAGGTCCGCTGACTCTCTCCCTACACACTTCATCGCGCCTATCTAGAATCTCCGCAAGTGAAAATTGTTCTGGGCCCAAGTATGGTTCTGAGTGTATGAAAATTCCTTGCTGAACGTCGTGGTTGTTAGACCCCTTAAGCCTGGTTTGTTGTCGATCTAGCCATGTAAAGGCCGAATCTATAACAACGGCATAACTTCCTAATGGCACAACGATGCTCACCCCTGTTTTCTCTAGCACATCGCGTTCTATTGCTTCATCAGTTGACAGCCTACTAATACTTGTCGCTCTTCCTACTTCCTTAGCGTGAATATGCGACTCGAGTTCTGCAGCTCTATCTGAAATAGCTTTGGCCAAATCATGCTGATTGGTGGCTTTGCCTTCAATGTATGTTTGGCCCATTGCATACTTGCCTTTGAAAAACTTGAACGATTCCGTTTGCGTGTCCTTCCTATCAGCTATGTCAATAATGATAACGTTTCTATGTGGCTTCCAAAACTTATTGAATTCCTCAATGGTCTTGTGAACAAGGTCGAACATGGGCTCATAATTCTCCATATACATTTGAGGCAAAACGGGATACGGCCTCTGAAGAGCCGACCTAAGAGTATCTCCAACCTCGCCATCCCAAACCTCATCAGAACAAACTATCAGGACCTCTCCCCTAGGACCAACAGTTCCTGGCAATGGAGATCTCGCTCCCTCCTGGCTCCAGCAGCCAGTGAGCAAAACCAATGATATAACCGCTACTAATCTTATTGTCATAGTTTACTAGGATCTCCATGAATAATAAGCCTCTGTCCCACTCTAATCGTTGTGCCAGAAAGCCCGTTCCACTCCTTCAAGTGCTTAACTGAAACGCCGTATTTCTGAGCAATAGTACCCAATACGTCACCTGATTTTACTCTGTAGTAAACTGGTTCAGGCTCATATTTAATCTCTGGCGTTAACTCTGGCTTGAATTGCCTCATACTGTCTTCATTTTCTATGAATGCAGGGATAGCTCGAGAAGGAAGGTTAACAGCCCAATACTCGCCTGGACCAGGTATGATTTGTTTCCTGAAAATTGGATTATATGCAGCTAGTTCAGATTCTGACAGGGGGGTGTATTCTGCGATTTGGTCAAACCTAAGCGGTCCCTCGACCATGACAGTGTCTATTCCTGCATAACCCGGCAATGGGTTTTTGGGGATTATTCCATACTCAGCGTGGTACTCCATCAGATAGATGGTTGCGAGAAGATTCGGAACATAGTTCCTCGTTTCCTTTGGCAAGAATGGCCTCACTTCCCAATAGTTCTTTTTCCCGCTCCTCCTAATTGCTTTGTTTACGTTGCCTGAACCTGAATTGTACGCAGCTAAAGCCAAATACCAATCGTCATATCTCTTATACAATCTGTTTAGGTGCTTACACGCTGCCTCTGTTGCCCTTACAGGATCCTTTCTTTCATCAATGTAACTATCAATGCGTAGGCCTTCCGCTTTAGCCGTGTAATACATGAATTGCCAAAGGCCTCTTGCGCCTGCATGAGATCTTGCTTCGGGATTCAATGCGCTCTCAACAACAGTCAAGTATTTAAGCTCTAACGGGAGCTCTTCCCTATCGAGAATCTCTTCAAATAAAGGAAAGTATTGAGGGGCTCGTCCGAGCATTGTGCCGAGGCCCTGCTTTCTACGCTTGACATAGTAAGCTATGCGAGAATGAGCAATGGGATTCCATCTGAGGTCGAGTTCTGAGGATCTGTCGAGAATTTCTAAGCGGTCCCTGATTGCTGTTGTGTCTAGCTCTAGATTTGGCTCACCTATACCATTCCAAAGTGAAGTATCTGTGCTAACGCATGAGCTTTGTTCACACCATTGGAGCCACTCCTCCTCCCAAGAAAAAAGTGTATCGACCTGTAGGGAGTCCTCCTGAGAATAGGTGGTGGTCCCTAAAAAAATTATAAATAGCGCAAGTACTAGCCTCAGGCTCACTTGCTGTCTTTATCTTCTGATGAGTCAGAATCGCTCTTAGAAGCGTCCTTGAATTCTTTCATCCCTTGGCCTAATCCGCGCATTAGCTCTGGAATTTTACGACCGCCGAAAAGAAGTACAACTACTAGAAGAATTAAAATTATTTGTGGTATACCCGGGCTCATATTGAGAAATATTTACTGCGAAGTTCTGAAATGTAGACCAAACTTCTACAATCGAATGTTATCAATCAGCCTAACCCCTTCTACTTCAGCAGCGATAATTACGTGAGTCCAGGTATTTGGTGAATCCTTTTTACTGTAACTAACCTCATTTACGCCAGCTAAATATTCAAGTTCAACATTTAGGTTTGCATTTAGATTTGATGTTTCCAGCGCGATCTGTTCCTTCTTGTTGACGTTGTCCTTTATTCGTTTTAGAGCTTTCGAAAGTTCAAGCGCATCTACTTTTCCACGATCGCTTAGTCTAATGTTTCTTGAGCTCAAAGCCAGACCTTTTTCATCTCTAATTACATCGCATGATACAATTTTTACCTGAGGGTGATTGTCTGCGGTAAGCTTTCTTACAACTGCAACTTGCTGCAGGTCTTTTTCTCCAAAAAAGGCAATATCAGGAGCAACTGCTTTGAATAGCCTATCTACTACCGCTACTACACCGTCAAAATGTCCAGGTCTAAACGCCGCTTCAAAATCTGAAGTGATGGACCCCCAATCTATTTTGTTTGCAGACGGTGTTCCTCCATACAGATCTGCTGCTTTTGGGGCAAAAACAAAATCAACCCCTTCCCTTTCAGCCAATTCAAGATCTTCAGCTAGTGTTTGAGGGTAATTATCTAGATCAGACTGGTCGCCAAACTGTGTCGGGTTCACAAGAATGCTGAGTACTACGGTTGAGGTTTGGTTTCTAGCAACTCTAAGCAACGAAGCGTGTCCTTCGTGAAGAGCACCCATGGTAGGAACAAAGCCTATAGAGCCGTTTTGCTCTTTCTGCAGCAAACGCTTTAGGTCAGAAGTGGTCTTTAATATTTTCATGTATTGGCAACTCGAAAGCCCTGAAACCCCCGCATATTCTTGGATTTGGGCGTAAAAATAGCTACTTTTGCCATTCGACTAACCTGAAGAAAGAACTTTATGAGCAAAGCACGCATACTTTACGTATCACAACACATGGTTCCTTTTCTTCCCGAGACTCCAATGAGTGCTCTTTCTCGCTTCCTTCCACAAGGAGCCCACGACAAGGGGAGAGAAATCAGAGTGTTTATGCCGCGTTTTGGTAAGATTAACGAAAGACGTCACCAATTACACGAGGTGATCAGGTTATCAGGAATGAATCTTAGCATCGACGATGTCGATCATCCTCTAATTATTAAGGTTGCTTCTATCCCTACGGCTAGAATGCAGGTTTACTTCATAGATAACGACGATTTATTCAAGCGCAAGGCTGTTCTTTATGACGCTGACGACAAACTATTCCCTGACACAGATGTAAGGTCAATTTTCTTTGTACGTGGCGTACTTGAAACAGTAAGAAAGCTGGGTTGGGCTCCCGATGTGATTCACTGTCACGGCTGGATGGCAAACCTTCTTCCTTTGTACTTGAAAACTAATTATGCCGACGATCCATACTTTGCAAACAGCAAGGTGGTTTGTAGCATCTACGATGAGGGTTACAAAGGTTCTCTTAATAAACGCATGTCTGAAAAAGTTGCTCTTGATGGAATTAGTGAGGATCATGCCAACACTATTAAGAAGGCAACGTTTGACAATATGAATGCAATAGGAATAGAACATTCTGATGCAATCATCGTGGGTTCTGACGAGCTTAATGAGGCTACAATGGATAAGATTAAGTCCGCAGGAGTTCCTGTGCTTGACTTCCCTGGCAATGATGGTTACTTAGCTGACATAAATGCTTTTTACGACGAAGTATTAGGCGTTGAATCAGAGGCGACAACATGATTAAATATCTTGTTTGGCGTAACTCCTTTGCGCTTCTATTTTTTGTTGTCATGTCTATTGTTGGCTGTCGAAAGCCAGACTCATCAATAGGAATTGGCAATCTTCCCGACGAGGATTTGCTTTCGTTGGTTGTAATTGACACTCTTGAAGTTAAAATGACAACTGTAAGAGACGATAGCCTTAGTTCTGAAAACCAAAGCTCAGCTGTTCTCGGTAGAGTTTTTCAACCACGAATTGGAGAAACATATGCCGGGTTTGCTTCTCAATTAAGGCTGAGTGCTCCAAATATTAATTTTGGCACAAATCCAGTTGCAGATAGCATATACTTAAGTCTACGTTACACGGGGCATGGATATGGCGAGTATTCTAATCACACGATTTTAGTTCGCGAACTAGCCGACACTCTACATTTTGATTCGACTTATTATTCCTCTTACGATCCTGAAACAACTCATGGTGATTTGACCGCACCTTCAAATGGGCCCCTGTCTATTAAGCCCATTCAGGATGTAATTACTGAGACTGACACTACAGCGGCTGAGCTTAAAATAAACCTAGCTGTTGATTTTGCTCAAAGCCTGCTTGACCAAGACACTTCTGTTTTTTCATCAAACGAGAATTGGTTGGAGCATTTTCCTGGAATAGTTGTTCGCTCAGTGTCTGGCCATGGAGCGTCAAATTTTGACATCTCTTCTGGTCTTAGCGTGATGAGGATTCACTATCACAACGATGTAGACACAACATTCTACGACTTTGTTTTGAGCCCCTTGAGCGCAAGAGTAAATTTGTTTTCTAACAACTACGTTAGCGCACTTGATCGATTAAATTTAGTTGAAGCAGATAGCGCTTATATCCCAGGGGACAACTTGCTTTATGTAATGAGCGGGGGCGGTCTTAAGGTTAAGGTTGAGTTCCCTGGCATTGAACAACTAAACCATGAAGGCGCACTAGGAAACAGAAGGTCTATCCAAAAAGCAGAACTTATCCTTACTCACGACGATTGCAATTACGATTCTAGATATCCTGCTCCAGACTTTTTAGCCATGGGAATAGGTTTAGAGTCTGGTTTTATTATAACTCCTGACCACCTGAGCTCAATAGGCCCTGGCGGTAGCTATGATAGTTCAACTAAAGAATATCGAATTAACATTACTCGAACAATTCAGCACATCTTAAACAGAGATTCCGGCACTGGAGATTATGGTGTTTTTTCCCCTGACGAAGAAGTCCCTCCGCTTTATATAACAACTCCTAGTCGTGACGTTAGTATCCAAGGAGTAGTTTTAAAAGGAACTGATGTTAATGAGAATAATGCAAGACTTGTTCTTACTTGCGTTCACTGATATAACTTAGCTATATGTGTGGAATTGTTGCATATGTGGGGCTAAACCCCGCATTCCCAATCGTCATTGACGGTCTCAAGCGCCTCGAGTACAGAGGTTACGACAGCGCCGGCATTGCCACCATTGAACCCGAGGGAGACCTCGTTGTAAGCAAAAAAAAGGGTAAGGTCGCCGACCTTGAATCTCACATTGGATCTTCTCTTCCAGTTGGTTCTGTAGGAATTGGCCATACTCGTTGGGCTACACACGGGCCTCCAAACGACACAAACGCCCACCCTCACAGAGGGGCTTCTGAAAGAATTGCCATCATTCACAATGGAATAATTGAGAATTTCGCTGCAATTAAAGAGTCTTTAAAATGTCGTGGCCACAACTTGTTAAGCGACACAGATTCTGAGGTGCTTGCCCACCTTATTGAAGAGGTGATGGACGCCTCTTCTCTTGATTTGTTCGACGCAGTGCGAGCTGCTCTATCTCAGGTTGTGGGAGCATACGCTCTTGTTGTTATAGACAAGGATAATCCTGGGCGCTTAATTGCCGCTAGGAAATCAAGCCCTCTTGTAATTGGAATTGGGGCCGATGGCTCATACTATGTTGCCTCAGACGCAACGCCCATAGTTGGGCACACAAAGAACGTGGTCTACCTCGAAGACGAGGAAGTAGCGAGTCTGGATCTAGAGGAAGGGTTGAGAATTCGCACGATCTCAAACGACATAATTACTCCCGAAGTTCACGCCCTAGAAATGGAGCTCGAGTCAATCGAAAAAGGGGGTTACGAGCATTTCATGCTAAAAGAGATTTTTGAGCAACCTCAGTCTATCCGCGATTCAATCCGAGGTCGAATCAACCTTCAGCACGGAGAGATAAAAATGCAGGGCATAGACGATCATTGGGATAGGTGGGAAAACGCTTCACGAATCCTCATCCTCGGATGTGGAACTAGCTGGCACGCCGGTCTTGTGGCCGAATACCTTTTTGAAGAATTTGCACGCATACCCGTTGAAGTTGAATACGCATCTGAATTCCGATACAGAAACCCAATCATAAGACCTGACGACGTAGTTATTGCTATCTCACAGAGTGGGGAAACGGCTGACACCCTAGCTGCCATTAAAACAGCTAAGTCAATTGGCGCACACGTCTTTGGTGTTTGTAATGTGGTAGGGTCAAGCATCCCTCGCGAAACAGATAGCGGAGCTTATACTCACGCAGGCCCTGAAATTGGTGTAGCATCTACCAAGGCGTTTACCTCTCAAGTAGCGGTTCTCACGATGATGGCTCTTCATGTTGGACACAGAAAGGGCAACATTCCACAGGACAGATTTAGCAGGCTTCTTGCAGAGCTGAACAACATCCCTGAATTGGTTGAAAAAGTCCTAGGCCAAGCCTCAAGGATAGACGTTATTGCAGAACAATTCGCTAACGCTGAAAACGCACTCTACCTAGGTCGTGGTTTTCAGTTTCCAATAGCACTTGAAGGAGCGTTGAAGTTGAAGGAAATTAGCTACATACATGCTGAGGGCTATCCTGCAGCCGAAATGAAACACGGACCCATCGCCTTAATTGATGATGATATGCCAGTAATCTTCATTGCTCCAATGGATGACGTTTACGAAAAAGTTGTGAGCAATGTCCAAGAAGTAAAAGCCCGTGGAGGCCGATTGCTTGGTGTGGTAACCGAAGGCGACAAAGATGTTGCTGCTCTTGCTGATCACGTAATCGAAATCCCTCGTTGTGACGACGCCCTTGCGCCTTTGTTGAGCGTTGTCCCTCTTCAGCTACTAAGCTATAGAATGGCCGTCCTTCGCGAATGCAATGTTGACCAGCCGCGTAATCTCGCCAAAAGCGTTACTGTGGAGTAATGGCGTTGTTGCCTTTCTTTTTATATTAGAAAAAACTTAATCATATGTCTAGCCCTATTTCAGCAAGTATTTATTTAACCGTCTTGATCGGATTGTTTTTCCTTTTTAGAGGAATAAATCTTTGATGCTGGAAGATTAATGCTATTGTTAATGAGCAAGCTAAACAAAGTGCGCTTTTAGAAAAAATACTTCTTCAAATAGGTGGTGATACTACGGCATTAAGGGATGAAAAGAAGGCAACTTCAACGCCTTTAGAAAGTTTTAATATTGATGAGGATAGGCTTAAAGTTCTTAAATCAAATCAGGCGTCAGATGAGGTTGTTGTTATGGTTAAAAGCACAAATCAGCTTCAGAAAATCAATAAGAAAGATTGGGAGGATATAAATAACATTGGGAACTCTGATAAATTCGATTTAATAGATTAATCACTTATGTTATGTACTATTTCTTAAAACACCCACAAGTAGTACTGGTAAGCTATAATCGCAACAACTACAACCTTTGATAGTGTTCCTATCAAGAATCCAATTACGGATCCTATGCCGGACTTGACCGCAAAGTCCATGTCTTTGTTTGCAGACAGTTCTCCAAACATGGCTCCCAAAAACGGCCCTAGAATTAAACCAAAGGGTCCTAGCAACATTATCCCGGCAACCACTCCAATTAGGCTGCCTATTTTGCCCGATTTGGTTCCACCAAAGAGTTTAGTGCCAAGAACTGGCAACAATAAGTCAAGGATTGTAACAACCACCATTAGAATTGTGAGAACAATAAACCAAGTTTGGTCATAGTCTGCCACACCATCTGTTGTAAGCCACAATAATGGAAGAGCCGCCCAAGCAATAAGCGGTCCCGGCAATACCGGAATTACACATCCGACTAGGCCTATTAAAATCAAGACCCCTCCAATTATGACAATTATTGAGTCTGGATCCATTTAGTTCAATTTGCCCTCAACTTCATATAGCAACTCTATTGCTCTGTCCATTTTAGACATGTCGCTACTGTGTGTTTCATAGTGGTGATCGCGCCAAGGGTCGGTGGATGAGGTTTGGGTTTGTGAAATTTCTTCACAAATTCCAGCGCAGGCAGCAAAACAAATTAGAGCAGTCACAAGCACACAACAGGTGGTGATGAATGTCATCATTCGCTTTATCCAAATATCACTCGTCATTTTTGTCAAGTTTTGCGTTAATGCTTTCTAGTACCGAGACTAGCTTGTCAAGTCGCTCTCCCTCGTCTTGGTGTTGTTTCATATGAATTTCCCTTACTGAGGGCCCTTCATGCGTGTCGAAAAAAGTAACAAAAGTGAAGATGGATGAGAATGCTACTAACACCAAGACAATGCAAGTTGTTATGATTAAAATGCACTTCCTAATATGTGCGTCTAGGTTGATTTGAGGTGACATTTTGTTCGATTTGGCCCTGATTTTTCACCTATGAAGTTAAGGGTAAAAAATGAGCAAAGGTCAAGGTGTTGATTTTGTTGTAATTCGGTTATCCAAAAAGACTCTTAACATCCTATATTTACATGATTATCTTGAATTTTTTCGATTTTGCGCGAATCATTCCCGTAATTGCATCTTGAAATCTGAAACTTATTTAATTGGACATGAAAAAATTAATGTTTGCTCTAGCGCTTGTTTCGCTAGTATTTACAAGCGCACAGGCCCAAAAACAACTGGGTGGTGAGCACAATGTTGAGGTTAACCTAACTCCGCTAGGAGATAGCCCAATTGACGGAACTACTCTTAAGTACCGTAACTTCCTTGATGACGACAAAGCTTTAAGAGTAAGGCTTTCTCTTGATATGGACAACGACACTTATGCGTATGTTCAGAACGGTGAAATCACTGAGATTTTAGGTCTTCCTGAAACTATCAACCCGCAGTTAAATCTGATGACAAACTACACAATGTTTGGACTTGGAGTGGGTTATGAAATGCACTTTGGCGGAACTGATAACTTAAGCCCGTACTTTGGTTTTGAGGGAACATTTGCCAGTGCGTCAACTAAGCACACAAAGCAGCTTTGGGGTCCTAACGACCTTGATGACGAAGGTCAATTCAACCAGTACATTACTTGGGAATTAATCAACTCACAGTCTGTTACTGCTTTAGGTCTAGGTCTTTTCCTTGGTGCAGACTACTACTTCAATGACGCGATTTACATCGGAATTGAAACTGGTCTTGCTCTTGGTGTAACAACTGTTAATGATCACGAAATTTCTGCTCAACGTGCTGATGGTGTAAGCGGATCTGCTCTTACTGCATTCAACATGGAGTTTGGAAATCCTGGTTCTGGCACAGACTGGGCTAGCGCTGCTATCTCAGACAGCTTTGTAGGATCTCTTCCTTTCGACGTTGTTACTGATCTCATGTACGACGAGTACATTGATGGAACTACTGTGGTAAACACAACTCCAAACCTAATGGGTAACTTCTCTTTCGGAAACGCATTTAACACTGCTATCCGTTTTGGATACCTGTTTGACTAAGAGATAACATATTTGAAAAAGGCGTCCACTATGGGCGCCTTTTTTGTTTATTCGCATTATGAATCACGCAAGACTTTACATAGAGTGGGGTGGCAAAAGCCATGAGGTAGACCTAGATAATGGTCTAGATGTAAGTCTTTCAATTAAGGACTCTAAAAAAGCAATAGGCGCTTCGGCTTGGTATGTGGATGGGCCTAGATTTGAGACGGTTCGTGGTGAGGGTTTTGTCGGCCGTGTTTCTGAAGGTGGTTCTGTGAATTTTACAGATGTCTATTTTAATCCTCACGGACATGGAACTCACACTGAGTGTCTTGGACATATAACTCGAGAATTTGAAAGCGTCGATGAGATATTGAGGAGCAATCCGCTTGAGCCGATTATACCTTGTATGGTTATAAGCATTAATCCCGCTGAAGAAGGTGGTGATAGGGTGGTTACGCCTGAAATGGCACCTGAGGGCGAAACCCTGCCTCCAGCAGTATTAATTAGAACTCTACCTAATTCTGAGGACAAGAAAATCCAAAAATGGGACAACACCAACCCGCCTTATCTACACCCCGGTTTTACCAAATCATTGGTTGATCGTGGGGTTGTTCATCTATTGATAGACTTGCCTTCAGTTGATAGGGAAGTTGATGGTGGCGAGCTTTTAAGCCACAGGGTGTTTTTTGGCGTTCCTGATAATCCTCGATACAATGCCACTATTACTGAATTTGTCTTTGTCCCTGATTCTTCTCCTGATGGTCTTTATGCTCTCAACCTTCAAGTTGCCAATCTTGACCTAGACGCCTCGCCTAGCAGACCCGTTTTATTCCCCCTTAGGTAGGCTAATAAAAAAGGTCGAGCCTTCGCCTTCTTTTGATTCTGCCCAAACCTTACCTGAAGCCTGTTCAGCAATGCTTTTGACCATTGCCAGCCCCAATCCTAGTCCGTGCTTTTTTGTGGTAAATCTTGGCTCAAAAATTCTGTCTAATTGATCGCTTGGTATTCCTGTTCCGAAATCAGAAACCGATACCACAACGTATTTGCCTTCATCGATTGATGCGATTCTAACAGGATCCATCGACCCAGCTTCTTCTGTTGCTTCGATGGCGTTTGAAATCAGATTATTAAACAGGCGCACTAAGCTGTCTTTGTCAGCAATTACTAAATCGTTTGAAACATCAATTTCCACCTTTTCCTTGCCAAACAAACCCGCTGAGGTGTTTATGATTTCTTCTAAATCAATGTTGACTAGCGTTGGTTTTCGAACCTCGGCTAATTGTGCGAAGTCTTGTGAGATTTGTGATAGGATGTCAATTTGGGCTAAAGCAGTAGATGCAAACTTTGTAAACCTGTCTTCAAAATCTGGTGCCTTGTCATGCCAAGCCCTTTCAAGCTGTTGAATTCCCAATCTAATTGGAGTTAGTGGGTTTTTGATCTCATGAGCTACTTGTTGAGCCATCTCCTTCCACGCTACCTCTCTCTCAAATTTTGCCCTTTCATCTAAGCTTGCTCTCAGCTTTTCCAATAACTCATTGTACTCTGAAACCAAAGCCCCGATATCATCCTTCCATTTATAATCGATTTGAGGATTGTCTGAAAGGGGATCTGCCTCTGCCATTTCGTGCTTAAGCCTTAATAGCGGACTGGCAATTGATTGAAGCGTGAAATACGCGATTAACATCGCGCCTAGGAAGAGAATCAGGTAAACAGGCGCTAGCCTGCTTAAAAACGCTCCTAGCGCGTTTTCATCTATCTTTCTTGGGTTGTATTTAGCACTAGCAATCATCAGCGGGGCTTGTGCCCCATTTGCAACCACCCAATACACCCTTGTTACCTCAACTCCTTCTTTCTTTTCTACATTAACAATTCGGGATTTGTTGAGCTGCGACGGGTTTGATTCTTTACCAAGGTGAAGCGGCGGTGGTGCTTGGTCATCAATACTAGAAGATGACGTTGTGATTAAGTCACCATTCAGGGTGTAAAGGCTGAAAACCAAACTATGCACATCAGCCAATTCACAGATTTTGTCTGTAAATATCGAAGCGATTGCGTCTTGAGAAAGATGTTGATCTTGATACTTGAGAACGTAGTCCAGGGACCTGCTCAATGCGGCCTCTTTTCTTTGTAGCCTTTGTTCGTTATAGGCAATGTCTTGGCGTTGGGCATGGAAGTATGCGACAACACCTGTTGATGCGAGCGCCAATAGCACAACTAAAAGCATCCCAAGAAAAATGCGTAGCCTTAAACCCATGGTATCAAGCTACGCACTAAAAGTGGGCCAAAAAAGTATTTCAGCTATTATCCTTCTAAGGCTTCAGATCCAGCAACGATTTCTAAAATTTCAGTAGTAATCGCGGCTTGACGTGCCTTATTGTATGAAATCTTAAGCTCATTAAGAAGCTCCCCTGCATTTTCTGTAGCAGAGTGCATCGCAGTCATTCTAGCGCCGTGCTCTGCAGCATGGCTGTCCAGTAGAGCTTTGTATAATTGAGTTTTAAGAGCGTTTGGCAGAATGTTTTCTACGATTTCCTCTCTGTTTGGCTCAAAAATGTACTCCGTTTGAGATGAAGAGTCTTCTGTCTCGTCCTCTTGTGGAACAAGCGGAAGGAAAGCTTCGTTTGTAGGAATTTGTACTGCAGCATTTTTGAATTTGCTGTATGCAATTTCTACTTTATCCCAATTTCCATTTACAAAACCCTGCATTATAAAGTCTGCTACTTCCGAAGAAACGTTGAAATTTAAGTCTGCAAAAATTGCAACGGGCTCAAAACCTTCTGGCATTCTGCCTGCTGAACTTGGGAAAGCTTCAATGGCTTTTTTACCTAGAGGAAGAACCAGGGCTTTAACACCCTTTACTTCGTATTCTTCAATCGCTGCGCGAGCAATCTTTAAGCTGTAGTTGTTAAACGCTCCACACAACCCCCTATCAGATGTGATGCAAACAATTAATGCTGTTTGAACATTTCTTTCTTGTGAAAACACTCCTTCAGATGAATCAAGTGTTGCGCTTACGTTAGCAAGGATTGATTGAATCTTCTCAGCGTATGGACGCATGCGAGTGATTGCGTCTTGAGCACGGCGCAGCTTTGCAGCCGAAACCATTTTCATTGCCGACGTAATCTGCATTGTGTTCTGTACCGAACCAATGCGCTCTCTTACTTCTTTTAATCCTCCAGCCATGACTTAATTATGCGTAACGAGCTGTGATTTCTGCACATGCAGACTCTAGCACGCTAGTTTCTGCGTCAGTGTACTTACCGTTCTTAAGAGCATTAAGAGTGTCAGTGTGTTTCGCTCTTAAGTATGAAAGGAATTCCCCTTCAAACTCACGAACCTTGTTTACAGGTACGTTCTTTAGAAGATCCTTAGTTCCTACATAAACCATTGCAACCTGCTCCTCAACTGGAAGAGGTGAGTTTTGGTTTTGCTTAAGAATTTCTACGTTTCTAGCTCCTTTATCTAGGATTGCTTTTGTAGCATCATCAAGGTCTGAACCAAACTTAGCGAACGCTTCAAGCTCACGGAACTGTGCTTGGTCAAGCTTTAGTGTTCCACTTACTTTTTTCATAGACTTGATTTGTGCTGAACCACCTACACGGCTTACAGAAATACCAACGTTAATCGCTGGACGAATACCTGAAAGGAATAGGTTTGACTCAAGGAAAATCTGTCCGTCAGTAATCGAGATTACGTTTGTCGGAATGTACGCACTTACATCACCCGCTTGTGTTTCAATAATTGGAAGTGCTGTTAGAGACCCTCCTCCCTTCACTTTGTCTTTAAGAGACTCAGGAAGATCGTTCATGTCCTTAGCAATGCTGTCCTCACCAATAACTTTCGCGGCACGCTCAAGTAGACGAGAGTGTAGGTAGAAAACGTCTCCTGGGTATGCCTCACGTCCAGGAGGTCTACGAAGAAGAAGTGATACCTCACGGTACGCTACTGCCTGCTTGCTAAGGTCATCGTACACAACTAATGCTGGACGACCTGTATCACGGAAGTACTCACCTACAGCCGCGCCAGTAAATGGTGCATAGAACTGAAGTGGAGCTGGATCAGATGCTGTTGCGGCAACAACTACTGTGTACGCCATGGCGCCTGCGTCCTCAAGAGTTTGAACAATGTTTGCAACTGTTGAGCCTTTTTGGCCTATTGCAACATAGATACAGAATACTGGCTCACCAGCATCGTAAAACTCTTTTTGGTTGATAATTGCGTCGATAGCAACTGTAGACTTCCCTGTCTGACGGTCACCAATAATTAGCTCACGTTGACCTCTTCCGATTGGAATCATTGCGTCGATAGACTTAATTCCTGTCTGAAGGGGTTCAGATACCGGCTGACGGTAAATTACCCCTGGAGCTTTACGCTCGATTGGCATCTCACAAAGCTCTCCTTGAATAGGGCCTTTGCCGTCGATTGGCTCACCTAGAGTGTTAATTACACGTCCTAGAAGGCCTTCTCCTGCTTTAATTGAAGCGATCGTTCCTGTACGCTTTACTGACGCACCCTCTTTAATACCTCTTGCAGGCTCGAGCAATACTGCTCCAACGTTGTCTTCTTCAAGGTTAAGGGCAATGCCACGCACTCCGTTATCAAATTCAATAAGCTCACCTGATTGAACATTACTTAGACCGTAGATGCGGGCAATACCATCACCTACCTGTAGTACTGTACCTACCTCTTCTAGCTCAGCTGCAGTTTTAACTCCTGCTAGCTGTTCGCGTAGAATCGATGATACTTCTGCTGGGTTGATTTCAGCCATTTTGATTTCTTTTAAGCCTAAAATTCAGGCTCGTAATCGTGTTCTGTTAGTTTGCGACCTAATTTGTTTAGTTGTCGCTTAATAGAAGCGTCAATCTCTCTGTCGTCCATGCGGAGAACAAATCCTCCAAGAATTTCAGGATCAACGATTTCCTTTAGTTCTACTTCTCCATTGTGAAGCTTTGCAACTTCTGCAAGTATCTTCACTCTAGAGCTGTCATCAAGAGGACTCGCAGTTTTAACTGTAGCCGCTTGAATGTTATTCATTGCGCGAAGTTGTGCTTTTGTTTCTTCAATTATTGAAGGAACTATTCCTTCTCTTCCTTTCGAAACGAGAAGCTGAATAAAGCCGTATGTAACTTCACTAACCTTTCCTTTAAGCATAGCTTTAAGGACGGATTTCTTTTGGTCCGGTTTAATAACTGGACTTACGAGCAGCAATTCAAAGTCTCTAGAAGAGTCTACAAGAGAAGAAAGCGTATTAATGTCTGATCCAACAGTCGTTAATTCGCTTCTCTCAGAAGCTAGTCCTAAGAGCGCTTTAGCGTATCTAGATGCTACACGTGTACTTCCCATGGGTTTAGCTTAAAGTAGACTCGTTAATTAACTTGTCCACAAGATTCTTCTGCTTGTCTGAGTCGGCCAGCTCCTCTTTAAGAAGGCGTTCAGCAATTTCAACAGATAGCTTGGCAACTTCTGCCTTCAATTCGGCAACAGCTGCTTTGCGCTCCGTTTCTATTGCTTGACGTGCTGACTCAATCTCTTTTGCTGCTACGTCGCGAGCATCTGCTTTGGCGTCAGAAACTATCTTTTCAGCAATTTCTTTTGACTCCTTAAGCATTGCGTCGCGCTTTGCTCTTGCTTCCTGTAATAAGCGTTCGTTATCTGAGTTAAGCGAAGCCATCTCTTCGCGAGCCTTTTCAGCCTCACGAAGTGAATTGGCAATGCTTTCCTCACGATCGCTTAAAGCCTTAAGGATAGGTCCCCAAGCAATCTTACGCAGTATAAACAATACCGTAAGAAAGGCAACCGTAGCCCAAAAAACTGTACCGAAAGCCGGTGTTAACAGCGCGCCCATTTTCTTATCCTAGGGCTACAAGTAGACAAATGATGATTCCAAAAAGTGCAACACCCTCTACAAGAGCGGCAGCAAGAATCATGTTCGCACGTAGGTCGTCAGATGCTTCTGGTTGACGAGCCATAGACTCAAGTGCAGCCTTACCAATAAGGCCTACACCTAGACCAGCTCCGATAGCAGCAGCACCAGCACCAAGACCAGCAAGACCTTGACCTGTTGTGATTTCAATTAGAATGTTTAACAATTCCATGATGAGTTGTTTTGTTTAGGTAATAATTATCAATGATGTGGTTCTTGCGTCGCTTCTGAAAAGTAGATAGCGGCAAGTAGTGTGAATACGTATGCTTGAAGGAACGCTACTAGCAACTCCAAGAAATACATGAATATCATAAATAGTGTCGAGAACACCCCTATACCTATTCCTCCAGCAGCTCCGTAACTGTTGTTGAAAATGAAGATAAGGCTCACAAAAGAGAGTATAATAATGTGTCCTGCTGACATGTTCGCTGTTAAACGAATCATAAGAACCGTTGGTTTAAGGAAGATTCCAAAAATCTCAATAGGCACTACAATAAGCTTTACAAGGTTAGGCACTCCTGGAGGCCATACAAGGTGGCCCCAGTAATGTTTGTTTCCATTTATAGTAGTAATAACAAACACAAGTGTTGCTAACACGATCGTTACCCCCAGTGTTCCTGTAATATTAAACCCTCCTGCAAACGGAATTAACCCTAATAGGTTACAACCAACAATAAAGAAGAATGTCGTTAAAAGGAATGGCACAAATTTGTCGGCCTTCCCTTTTCCAATAATCGGGTATGCAATGTCGTCTCTAACAAACAAAACCAATGGTTCTAGGAAGTTAGCCAACCCTGTTGGTGCTTTCCCTGGTCTTCTTGAGTAGCTCTTTGCAGCGGCTCTTAACATGAAAATCAAAAGCGTTAAAATCAACAGCATTCCAAACACCGACTTAGTGATTGAAATATCCCAAATGCTTAACACTTCTCCATGCTCATCGTGTGCTGAAACCCCGTTCTCATCTTTAGTGTACTCAACACCCGTAGAAGGTCCTGTAGCGTGTGTAGGTCCATGCCCTCCATGACCGCCGTGCTCACCATGAAAGGCGCTGCTCATAAAAACATCTAACCCCCTTCCTTCAACATAAATGATCATCGGTAGTGGCGCAGATACATCTCCAAAAAAGTGGATCTCATTTGCGTCAGCAATGTGGTGCATAATAAAGTCTCCAGCTACAAACTTTTCTTCGTGGTGCTCACCATGAGGGTCTTCGTGCGCTACCTCGTGAGAATCGTTATTCTCTTCTTGATGTTTTGAATTGTGAGCATCCGATTGAACCTGCTCGCCGTGGTGCTCATCACCATGGCTTTCGTGTTGAGAAATCGCCGCTAGAGGAGCTGCGAAAACCAATGCTACAATAATGAGTCTAGCTATGTGTCGAATCATTGTCCTAATTAAGGGGTCGAAAAACCGGTGCAAAAATACACATAAGTTTTTCTAGAATCGTTGAAAAGTTTAATTTCTTTTACCCTTTTCTTATAATCTTATTTGTCCCTAGAACAAAAAGCGCTGAGTTGCATACAAACACTGCGAAAACACCTAATGCAAACTTTGTCTTTTCCGGCATGCCCGTGACCAAATAAACAGTGATAATACCAAGTGTAATAAACATTTTTGAGGCAGTCATTCCATTAACCATAACTGAAAAACCAAGGGGCGACGAATTTTGGGCTTTCTTTAACCATATCCCAAACAAAATATTTAACAGCGAATAGAAGGCCACCACACCCACCCACAAAGGTGTTGATCCTAGGTTATAAAACGCTGGGGTTAAATTGGTGATGATTAAAACCGCCACTGCTAATAGCAGAGATTTAATCGCGTAAGTTTTCATCCCTCTTGTTTTCTCAAACTTTTAACAACAGTCCACATACCCAAAGCCAAACCCAATAGCGCACCACACGCAGTTCCTAAGGGTTTTTCTAAATTTAAATGATCGTCAAGCTTTCTTCCTCCAATTGCTCCAAGTCCGATTGACGCACCAAGGGTGGCACCTAGGCCCATAAATTTCAGCGCTTTATTTACCGCTTTTTTATGCTTCAACCTTTTGTTTTTGGTCTGACTCCGACGGGATGTGTGATGACTTCAGCGATGCCATCGCAGCCTCCTTGGACGCAGTCTTCTGCATCTTCTTAGCTGGCTTCTCTTCAGCCACTCCCATTCTAAATGTACCAAGAGCTTTTGCTCCTGCTTCTACACTAAGTTGGCCGTAGTACAAATCTCCTTGAACAGTAGATGTGGCTTTCATTGCTAGAAGCTCTAAAACTGTTACCTCGCCCTCAAGAACGCCTTCAACATCACAACACAAGCAGTGTACGGTTCCTTGCACTTTTCCTTTGGGTCCAACAACAAGCCTTCCTTTGGTAATAAGCTCCCCTGTAAATTCTCCGTCTATTCTAAGGTTGCTTTCACTGCGAATCACCCCCTCAATAACAGTGCCTTCTACAATTCTATTAATGTTATCCATATTGTTTGATGCTGTTGATCGACTTCTTGAACCTATCATGGCTTTTTGTTTGATTTTTCCGAAAGATAGTGTTCATTGAAGAAATCTGTATACCCTTCTATGTCCTTGTTTTTAAAAAGTTCTATATAGTTTGAGCTACTGATAATAAACATGTTATATCCGCCTGAGTTTACATCTATCAACATCTCTCTGTTTCCTGTGTAAACCGTGTAGTAATCCATTGCCTTTGCTTTTCCGCTGAATGATTTAACCAAAACAATTTGGTCTGTTCTGTTCAACAAGTTGCTGGTTACTCGAAGCCTGTGGCTGTTAAAATACTCTTTGTTAAAATCTGACGACTTTGCTTTTACCTGCTCGTTGTTGTTTGTCTCAACCGGAACTAAAACAGCGAAATAGTGATCTTTCTCGTCGTTAACCTCAAACGCCGACGGCTCTTTTTCTTCTTTAGGCTCGCCTTCAATTTTACCCCCAAGGCTAACCCCTAGCTGCCTTAAAAGGTCGTTTGCATATTCCGCCTCCTCTGTATCTGGACAGTTAACTTTGATTTCTTTAAGAGCAAAAAAGTATGGGTCTCTATCTCCTGTATAGCTGGTCAACCCGCCTACACACTGAGCTGCCAACAATTCGTATTTGCAAAGGAGTTGGTTGTTAGGCCTTTCCTCCAAAACAGCCTCTATGTCAATAAGTGTGTTCTGGTAGTCTTTTGCATAAAACCTTGCTAAAAATCCTTCGTAAGCAACTCTCTCAATCTCATAAGCCTCTTCTTCTTCGTCCTTAAAATCTGGGTTCTCTATCAATCGCGCCCACTCAGAACCCGGGTAGTTTGTTACGACAAATTCCTGCCAATAAAGCGAATTACATGTTTCGCAATACGGGTTTTCATATTCCTCTTCAACCTCTCTTTGAAGGTATGTTCTAAACAGCTGGTAAGCAGCTGTTGGGTGGTATGCGCTACTGTCCATTCTGTCTAACAACTCAGACCAAATATTTACAGACTCCTCTAAATCCGAAAGCTTTTCTCTATAATCTAGCCCCGCATTGTAATAAGCTTCAGCCAACACCCCCAGAGCTTCAGCTCTCTCATCGTCTTCACAAGGAAGCTCGTCCAACATCTCTTCAACGGTTGGAAGGTTTGCTGGGTCAAACGGGTCAAGGGCTTCTTGTTGTTGTTGTTCTTGGTTTTCTTCCTCTTCCTCGTCTGCAAACACGTCTGAAATTTTGTTTATCCTCCTCCAGTGATCTTCTAAAACTCTGTCTCCCCAAAAGTCTTGGAAGTTTTGCATCCCCCCTACTTTTAATGCTGCGTTGTAAGGCCAAAACATTCCCTCGCCAGAATTTCCCGCCTCAGCTAACGCCGCTTCTTGAGCGGACTCGTGTTCCTCTCTTTGTCTTTCTAGATCGTCTGCCATCTCGTCCCAAAGCCTTTCAATATACCTTTCTCTCTCCAGCTCATCCATTGAGCACAACTCTAGAAGGCTGTCTTGTTCTTCAATTATCCTAAGGTTGCCAACCAGATCTGTTAGGTTAGAGGCCAAATCCTCAACCTCCTCTCTCCTTTCGTTTTCTTCCGGCATGTGAACAAGCGCGCTATCGTAATATGCTTGTGCCACTTCGTAATGAAGGTCTTCCATATGAAGGTCCGCTAGCCTCAAATAGCTTTTTCCTAGTTGGCGAGAGTTTCCCTGGCTTGTGTATATCGATCTTTCTAGATAATGTATGCCTTCGTTGCGCATCCTGTCTTCAAGAGCTACGCCAGCAAGCGCATAATAGATCTGATCTAAGTATTCCTCGTTTTTTTTGTTGTTGAGCATTTTTTCGAGCAGCTCAACTATAGCCTCACTGCTTCCTCCTTTGCGCTCATAAGCCATCGCTTGTTGTATGTTGGCTTGAAACTCTAGCTCATACGGAACCCTCATGTTGGCTACAACGCTAAACGTTTCTATCGCGGCCTCGCTGTCCCCCGTTTCTCTTTGCAATTGAGCTAACACAAAAAGCGGCCTAGCTTTTTCCTTTTTCTTTTTAATAAGCTCAATCGCGTCTTCAAGTGTGTTTGCAGCTGCCTCGTAATTGCCTTGGCTTATGTGGTATTGTGTAAACACATAACCAACATGAATGCCCACCTCTTCAGAAACGTCTCTGTAATTTTCTGCTTTATGTAGGATGTTTTTGGCTTTTACAAACTCTTCTTTTTTAAGATAAATTCTCCCCAGCCAACTGTATGCCCAGGCTTGAGCGTCGTCTGTGTCTACAGTCCTTCCTAAATACATGAAAATCTCCTCTGCCTTAGCGTAGTCTTCTTTGTAGTAGTAGGCCTTGCCAATCACCATGTAATTGTCATCTATCCACTTATTGAGCTCGGGTCTTTTAAAATACTTTCTATCTCTTTTAGAGGCGTTGATTGTGTGTTGGTCTACAACTTTGGAGCTTTTCTCGATCGCTCTTTCCATAAGTGGGTAAACCTGTTGAGCAGACTCATCGTCTGTGTCTAGATAAAGCGGTAGTATTTCATCCCAATTTGGTTCGTAAAGAGACTCGATCTTTTCATCAGCTTCTCTTAATGCTTCTGATGCATAAAAGAATCCATTAAACCTCGCTTGTGTGTTGTGGTAAACCCTGTATGCGCGCCCATCCCTTTTTGTCGTACAGGCCTGCACGGCAGATACTGCCAGTATTGTGGCTAAAATCTTAAAGGTTGTCGAAGACACTAGTTGTCGCATCAATTAGTTGAAACGTAGAAGTGGCAAAATTATTGGATTCTACCTAGTCTTTTACAGTTTCCTTTACTCTTGTTCACTATTGCACGATATTCGCGTTGTGTCACAACAAGAAAACGAAAAACAAACAAGCAAATTTTGGCGCCATCGCTTCAGGATTACGGTCCAAGAAGAGAGCACTTTCCAAGAAAGAAAAGCTTTTTTACTTTCTGGCAGGCGCATTGTTGCAATCGTTTCGGGGTGTGTCTTGGGGGTTGTTTTAATCACGTATTTTGCTATCGCTCAGACTCCGTTAACTAAATTTCTTGTTCCTGGATATGTTGCTCAGACCTATCACGACGATGCTAGGTTGGCAAAGGAGCAGGCTGATAGCGCGCTGTTGAAGCTTCGGTTACACGAAAAATATTTATCATCAATCAAGACAATTTTAGATGGCGGGGTTCCTGATTTTGAGGGGGTAGCTAGCTTAGATAGTGTTGCTCTTAGTTCTTCTAGCCTACCTGGCGCTGGTGTTGGGGATCGGGGTTTAAGAACCCGGATTGAGAAAGAGGATAGGTTTGCTTTGAAGAAAAGCGGTCCTGACGTTGGTGGTGAGGTTGGTTTTAGTTTTTCACCACTCAACGGTGTTGTTTCTGATGGCTTTGATTTGGGGCGTGGACACATTGGTGTTGACATCGTTGCTGCAGAGGGTGAGTTAATACACTCTGTTGACGACGGCGCAGTAATAATATCAACATATACTGCTGAAAACGGATATGTAGTCGTTGTTCAGCATAATAACAACAGGCTCTCAGTATACAAACACAACTCGTCCTTGTTAAAGGAGGTTGGAGATGTTGTTTTGGCTGGAGATCCTATTGCAGCCGTTGGGTCTTCTGGACACGAAAGCACCGGGCCCCACCTACATTTTGAGTGGTGGGTAAAGGGGCGGCCAATTGACCCCGCTCCTTGGTTAGGAGAATAGAGGGTTTGCTAACGACATTTCTTGAAGCTCTGCCGCTCTTGATTTCCACTCTGTTTCATTAAGAGAAAACAACCTTTCTGTTCCAAAAGCTTCGCACGTGAATGAAGCAAGAACAGCCCCTGCGACGATCGCTTGTTTTTTGTTTTCCCACGAAGAACTGTTTTTGTTGGTTAAAAAACCTATAAACCCTCCCGCAAAAGTATCTCCCGCACCTGTTGGGTCAACAACCTGGTCTAGCGGGTATGCTGGGGCAAAGAACTTTTTTCCACCTTCAAACATTATGGCTCCGTGCTCACCTTTTTTTATAACAACCGTTTCGGGACCCATCTCATGAATGATTTTGGCCGCAATAGAAAGTGAGTCTTGTCCCGACAATTGTCTTGCTTCGTCGTCGTTTATCATTAATACGTTTACTCTCTTTATTACTTTTTTAAGACTATCAAGAGCTATGTCCATCCAAAAATTCATTGTATCTAACACAACTATTTTGGGTGTGTTTTCTAATTGGTCTAACACTGAAGCTTGAACCGCTGGGTCAAGGTTGCCAAGCATAACAAAGTCTGTATTAACCGCTTCCTCTGGAACTTTGGGCTCCCAACCTTCTAGCACATTAAGTTCCTTCACAAGTGTGTCGCGGCCTATTAAATCATCGTGATATGACCCTTCCCAAAAAAAGCTTTTTCCCCCTTCAATTATTTTCAATCCGCTTTGATTCACACCTCTTAACCTGAGTTCGTCTAAAAAAGTCTGTGGAAAATCCTCTCCTATAACAGAAATTAATTCCTGGTTTTTTACAAAATGAGAGGCCGCCAAACAGATGTAGCTTGCAGCACCACCCACAACCCTTTCCGCTGTTCCTGCTGGAGTTTTAATCGAATCGAACGCTACTGTACCTACGGCAATTAAAGACATGTTGGTGTGTGTTGAGTGTGAATTTTTTATTGAGTGATGCAAAAGTATTGTGTAAAGGGCTTCCTTTATGTATTTTTGCGCACCCAACTAAATTCCTCCTTAGCTCAGTTGGTTAGAGCATCTGACTGTTAATCAGAGGGCCCTTGGTTCAAGTCCAAGAGGAGGAGCAAGTGAAAAGCCGCCTTAATAGGTGGCTTTTTTGTTGCCTACAACAGGTTAATCCTGTTCGCCAAAGACTCTTTATAAGACCCCCCAACAGGTATCTCTTTTTCAAGCCCCTCCATGGTGATGTTTGAATACTTTATACTTTCTATACTGTTTAAGTTCACGATATAAGACCTGTGAACCCTTAAAAATCTACTGTCGCTAAGTTTTCTTTCAATCTCTTTCATCGTGCTGTGGATGGTGTAGCTTTCTTTGCGAGTGTGCACCACCACATAGTCTTTTAAAGCTTCTACAAAAAGCAGGTCTTCGTGCTTAACATTCATAAGCCTGCTTCGGTTTTTAACAAACAAAATATCAGCCCCGTCTTTGTGTTCTGTAAGGCTTCTTAAAAAGTCCGCCTCGTGCTTAAGCTCTATTTCTTTAGTGTGCTTGTGAAGGGCCATTTCAACCGCGGCTTGTATGTCTGCCTCTTTAAATGGTTTTAAAATGTACCCGTGTGGTTCAGCTGTTTTTGCTGAAGCGAGGGTTCCTTCGTCAGCGTAGGCTGTTAAGAAAATTACAGGAACATCAAGGTTTTTTTTGATTTCCTCAGCGGCAGCGATTCCGCTCATGTCGCCTTTTATCATGATGTCCATTAGACACAAGTCCGGCTTGTGTTCTAATGCGCTTTTAATTGCGTCTTCGCCATTGTCGGCTGTTGCAACCACGTTGTATCCCAAAGACGTTAAACACCTTTCTATGTCTTTCCTTACAATCGCCTCATCCTCAGTGACTAAAATATTTGCTGCCATATTAAGTTTGGTTTGGTTTATCAAAGCTAATTAAAAATGAACTTCCTTTTCTTCCTTGTTTCGTGCTCTCAATTTTTATTTCTCCCCCAAGCTGTTCTATCAGTGCGTAAATAAGATATGTTCCCAACGATTCGTTTTTGCGCTCTTCGAAGTTTTCGGGTAATCCAACACCATTGTCTACCACTTCTATTTCAACCCTGTTGTTTGACTCTCTGACGTTTAGCAAGAAATCACCATTCTTTCTTCCCTTAAAAGCGTATTTGAGAACGTTCGAAACAAGCTCGTTTACTATTAGTCCGCACGGTATGGCTTGGTCTAGTGGTAGTTTTACGTCTTGAAGGTTGGGTATATAGTTAACAGAACAATCGGGCGAGGAGTATGTGTTAACCAGGTTGGTGCTAAGTCTGTCTAGATACTCAGCAAAACTTATTGAAGAAAAGTCCGTGTTCCTGTATAGTGATTCGTGGATATAACTCATGGTGGATATCCTTGCTTGGCTTTCTTCTAACACCTGAACCAGGCTTGGGTCGGACACAAAAGACCTTTGAAGGTTCATTAAGCTACTTATTACTTGAAGGTTGTTTTTTACCCTGTGGTGAACCTCTTGAAGAAGTATTTCTTTCTCTTTAAGCGCTAGTCTTATTTTTTTATCCGCCTCTTTTCTATCTGTGATGTCGTAGGTAATACAGCTTATTTCCTTAACCTCGTTGTTGAATGATATTGGGTTTAAAAAAACTTGGTACCAACTCTCTGTGTCTCCTACCCCTTGAATTGGCACCTCAAAATCTTGTGCTATTCCGTTAAAGGCTTTTGAGAAATAGGGTATGTCTTTTACCCCAGACTCATCACTTATTCTTTCGTTCATAATGTCGATAAAGTGCGCTGAATGATCTAAGTTGTTTTCGAAAACTTCGGATGTAATGTTTGAGAAATTTTCGTTGTACGATGTTATTTGCCTGTCTTTGTTTAGTGTAAACATTAATAGGTTTTCTGTCGTGTTGAAAATTGCATTCAACTTCGCTTCACTAACCCTTGCTTTTGATTTTTGGCGCAACATCTCGCTGATATCTAGATAAATTCCCCTTAACCCAACAGGTGTGCCGTTTGCGTCGTACTGAGCTGTGGTGCCACCTATCATGGTTAGTTTTTCGCCGTTTGCTCCAACCAAAACCCTTTCTCCCTCGTCTCCGTCTAGTGTATTAAGCCAGTTTTTTTTCTTCTTCGGTAGGTTTTCATACACATCGTGAATTGTAATCCCAGCTACTGTTTTCTCTGTATATCCAAGTTTTTCGAAAAAAGCTGGGTTGACATATGTAAAGGCGCCATAAGCGTCTACCACAAATATTATGTCGCTGGCGTTGTCTAAAATATCTCTATATCTCTCCTCGCTTGCTTTAAGTTCCTCTTCTGCTAATTTAATGTCTGTAATATCTCTTCCAACCCCCATGGCTCCCAACTCCTTACCTTCTTCATCCCTCATGGTTGCTACAGAAATAAACATGTTAAATGTTTCACCTGACAATCGTCTCCCAGTAACCTCTCCTGAATAATAGTTTCTGTTTTTTACCCCATACCAAACCTCTTGAGAATCTTCTTTTTTTGCTAGAAGTTTATTGAATTTGAGCTGTTTTTTAATGGTCGGGTCTATCCCAAACTCTACAGCAAAAGCGTGATTATACTGCAGTAGGTTGCCCTTCATGTCAAACGCAACAATCATATCTATTGAAGACTCAATAATAGATCTATTCAACTCCTCTGCTTCTCTTAACCTTAATTGAGTTTGTTTATGTTTTTCTATCTCCTCTTTAAGCATAACATTACTCTCCTCAGCAAGTGTTGCTCTGATCTGCTCGCGCATAAGCTGAATACGTGTGCTTAAATCGTTTATAGTTACTTGAATTGCTGGTTGTCTATCGTGAAAAGAAAGTGACATTCTAATACCAACTTCTTTTTCAGTACCATCTAACAAACTAATCATAACCTCCCTATATGGTGGCCTCTCTCCTTCTCTTACTTTTTCTATATCCTCACTTATGATGTCTTTTTCTTTTCCTTTAAAAAATGAGGTTAGAAGCTCGTCATAAACAGAGTCTTCTACACGTTCATTTAGAATATCTAACCCCCCTGCGTTCGTGTATTTAATTCTACCCTCTACAACCAAAAACAAACCAATAGGACTTGACTCAACCAACATCCTAAACCTCTCTTTTGTTTGTAATAAATCAAACTCTATTCTTTTTCTGTCTGTAATATCATAAACCATTAAAAGCTGCTCACCGTCTTTTCCGCTTTCACTCCTGGTTGCTTCTAAATAAATTGGTTTTCCTTGCTTTGTTACTCCTCTTAACTCACATTGCATACCCCAATTCCTTCTAGCAGAAAGTCGTTGCCAATCCCTGTCGTCTATGTAGTCAAGAATATTATCCCCCAACGGAACTTTATCGTGACCAAACATCACTGCAAATTGATCGTTGGCATCTTTAATTACTCCGTCTTTAATTATTGCTATACCCTCCATAGCAAATTGACTGAGTTTTCTAAACCTCTCTTCTGACTCTCTTATAGCCCTATCAAAATACATTCTCTCACTGATATCTTGAATCTGCAAATCCTCGATACCATCTTGAATTTGGGCTACTTTTAATTCACTGTGAAACTCAATTCCATCTATTCTTTTAGATAGAATTTTCATCTTTATTATCCTCCCTGTTTCTCTTGCATTTTTAAGTTTGGTTTTAAGTAAACTCTCTTCATCTGGAAGATATTTAAACAAACCTTTTTCGCTATCAAAAGGATCAAAACCTACCCACTCAGTATCCTCTGTATGAAAAATTCTTCTTGCATGACGGTTAGATTTAACTACCACCCCATCTTTTAAAATGAAGTGAGCTTCAGCTGCACGCTCAAATAATTTCTCTTCTAATCCCTTTAAATCTTTCACTATTGCAAGGTCGTAATGATTAATCAGACTTTTTCACTTTACTCCCATCAACTTTAATTAACACCCCGTTTCTGTATTTATAGTTGTGTTCTAATTCTCCGTTTGGTTTATATAAATACCACTTACCATGCTTCACCCCTTCTCTAAATCATCCTGAAGAAATTAATGTTCCTTTTGCAGACCAAACCTTATGTAAACCTGTTGGCTCCCCAAAAGAAAAACTTCCTCTAAAAATCACAGTACCATCATTAAATGAATGTATCCATTCTCCGTTTTTTTTACCTGAAATATAAAAACCCTCTTCTTTATGATCGTTTACATGATATATCCACTCACCCTCTCTTAATCCGTTTCTGTAATTTCCGTTTAAAAGAATATTTCCAATAGAATCATATTCTATAAAATCACCGTATTCAACCCCTTTTATATACTGCTCAAATCTTTTTTTATCTCCATTTTTAAAAGACCAAACCCATTCACCATCATATTCTCCTTTTTCATAAAAACCCCTTTGTTCTACCTCACCTGATTCGTAGTAAAATATCCACTCACCCTCTCTTAATCCATCTAAATAATTTCCCTCTGCTTTTATTTCACCGCTTTTATAATACAGAAGCCACCTTCCTTGTCTTCTTCCTTCTTTGTCTGTAATTCCTTTTGCTTCAAGAACACCTTGATCAAAATATCCTCCATCTGTTATTTTACCTGAGGTATTAAATTCTCTAAATACCCCGTGTTTTATTCCATTTTTATATACTGTTTCCTCTGAGCATTGACCGTTTGGGTGATATAGTCTAATAACCTCTGTTGGATCTAAAATTTCTTCATCCTCTATTATTTTACCAAACTCATATTTTACCAGGTTGATTAAATCACCCATCTTATCATATGATCTAAATATTCCGTGTTTTAATCCATCTACCCACGGACCTTCCTCACTTATTATCAAGTTTTCATAGAATTCTTTCCAAACCCCCGTTTTTTTTCCTTGTTTATTAAACCTATTAAACTTCTCAGTAGAAAAAATTACACCTTCCTTATACTTTTTAAAAGCTATTATTCTTCCATCTTTAGCATATTGACGACATTTTCCATGTTTTTTATTATTACTAAAAAATGTAACGTGTTGGATTTGGCCTGACTCAAAATATCTTAATTCCTCTCCTTCTTTTTTATCTAAAATCCAGTTGGTTTGGTTTATTAAAATACCATTCTCTGAATAGTTTTTTTCTACTCCATTTTTTAAATCATCCTGGTAGTTTATTTCTTTTCTTATTTGAGAATTATCATGGTAAAATACCCATGGTCCAATTAATTTACTCTCTTTAAATTCTCCTTCAGAAGATTTATTTCCATTTGAAAAATATGACATCCAAACACCCTCATATTTTCCATTTACAACACATCCTTTGCTTGAAAGATTTCCTTCATCATCATAAAACTTTACTTTTTCTTCTTCTGAGCATAGAGATAAATCTACTACCTGACTTTGACTAACTAAAGAAAAAAAAGGAAAACAAACACACAGTAATAATATAATATTCTTCTTAGAAGTTTTTATAGGATATATAGACTTGTTGATAAGGCTGATAACTAGTGTATGTATTTTTTGGTATGTCACTTTATTAAATGAAAAAGTAATTGTATAAACATAAAACACACATATTAAACAGCTGGAAATAAATAGATAAATATGGTTATTAACTATAATGGAATAATTATTAATTAGAAAAAATAGATATAGAATATAAGTTGATAAACATTAAAATTTTGTCCATTAATTAATAGAAAATTGTGATTCAAAATTTTGGATTAAAACATATGAAGATGGCTTATGTAATAAACAATAAAATTCCAACTCAATATTTTTAAAACAACTCAACAATATTTCAAACTCTGTTCACAATGGATGTGAATTAACTTGCGTCTCCTAAACATTTGAAAATGAAATTTAGCATTGGATGTGACCACGCTGGTCCTGATTATAAAAAAGCAATTACAGAGCACTTAAATAAATTAGGTCATACTGTTGTAAACAGAGGCACTGACACTGAGGATAGTGTAGATTATCCAGATCACGCACACGCGGTTGCTGAAGATGTTGAAAGTGGTGATTGCGATTTAGGTATACTTATATGTGGTTCTGCTAATGGTGTTTCTATGACAGCGAATAAACACCAAGGTATAAGAGCTGGTTTAGCCTGGACACCTGAAATTGCTGAACTTGCTAAAACACACAACAACGCTAATATTATTAGTATTCCTGCAAGATTTGTAACCCAAGAAGTTGCAATTGCTATTGTTGACGCTTTTGTAAACGCTGAATTTGAAGGCGGTCGTCATCAAAGAAGGGTAAGTAAAATATGTTGTTCTCTTATTGCTTTTTTTATTGCGCTTTCACCGACTATAGCCCAAACAGATTACGCTTCACGTATAGACTCAACAGGATTATATGATCATCTTAAGGTTTTTGCTTCTGATGATTTTGAAGGAAGAGAAACAGGTACACGTGGCCAAAGAAAAGCTGCTGATTATTTAATTGAATATTATAAATCACTAGGGTTCGAACCTTACGATGGTGAAAACTACACTCAAATGGTTCCACTAATAAATTCACAACTTTCTGAAGGAGTAATAACTGTTGATGAAGAAGATTATAAACTATTAGACGATTTTTTATTGTATCCAGGAATTCAAGTTGAGTCATTAGAAAACAAACCAATGGTTTTTGCAGGTTTGGGAATAACAGAAGGTGATTGGGATGATTATTCAAACATTGATGTAAAAGACAAAATTGTTGTTGTTTTAGACGGAGATTATAGATCAGATGGTAAAACAAATTGGGGTAAAAATTCAAACAGAAAAAGAGTTTTGGCAGAAAAAAACGGAGCAGCAGCTTTTGTTGTATTAACACCCCAAGAGTCATACAACCAACTTAAAGGGCGTATGAAGTTTTATATGCAGAGAAAGAGCACTTCAATTAATAGAGAGAAAGATGGAGAAGGTGCCTCTATTCCAACAATAATATTTCCATTAGAATCAACTAACTCTTGGTTTAAAGGGGTAAAAAGAAAAAGGACAGCTGCTGATTTTGTTAAATTAATAACAAAGAAAAACACAAGCTATACTACTGATTTAAAAACAGTGTGGAGCCACAATGTTGTGAAAATAAAAGAAGAATATGAGGCGGCAAACGTTTTGGCTTATCTACCAGGAACAGATTCTCTTTTATCTGAAGAGCTTGTTGTAATCACATCACATTACGATCACATAGGAATAGTAGATGGAAAGATAAATAATGGAGCAGATGATGATGGTTCAGGAACAGTTACAGTTCTTGAAATTGCAGAAGCATATATGCAAGCTGCAAATGAAGGAAACGGGTCAAGAAGAAGTGTTTTATTTATGAATGTGGTTGGTGAAGAAAAAGGATTATTGGGGTCAGAGTGGTATTCAGAGAACCCAATTTTCCCTCTTGAAAACACTGTAGCAAACCTTAATATAGATATGATTGGTAGGGCTGACGAAGCTCACGAAGGCAACGATAATTATATCTACCTAATTGGATCAGACAAACTCAGTACAGAACTTCACACTATTTCTGAAAAAGCAAACACAGATTCTGTTGGCCTAGAATTAGATTACACGTTTAACGCTCCTGACGACCCAAACAGATTTTACTACAGATCAGATCATTATAATTTTGCGAAACACAACATCCCTGTAATCTTTTATTTCAGCGGTGTTCACGAAGATTACCACGGCCCTGGAGATGATTATAAAAAAATCATGTACAACAAAACAGCAAAGGTTGGCCGCTTAGTATATCACACAGCTTGGGAGCTGTTAAACAGAGATAAAAAGATTGTGGTTGACGTAGAAAATGACTTCCCTACTCGTTAAATCCGTTTATTGAGTTGTGGTAGAATTCTACCTCTTCCGGATATAAATGAGTTGCCGGTCCGTTAAAACCTGTGTGAACAATAGGGTCACCACTTATGGGTAAAAACAAAGTAGTGGGAAAAGATTTTACACCGCCTAAAAAAGGCAGAACAGAATCGGCAACAACCTTGCTTGCAATACCACCATATAAAATACTCCAGTCAACCCCCATCTCTTTTTTGAATTCACTTATCCTTTTATAAGGGTTTTCACTACGCTCAAAAGCGACAGATAAAAACATCGCGTTAGGGTGCTTTTCAACCATTTCTTTTAAAAGCATAACTTCATCATAACAGTTAGGACACCAAGTTCCCAACACATCCATTACCAACACGTTTTTACCACTAGAAACCAATGTTTCGCGGTTTATAACAACCTTTTTCCCATCAAGGTTTGTTGCAGTGAATTTGAAATTAAAATCTTCATTTGGTTTTTGCGATGACAACCAACCAGGTACGGTGTTATTGTTTTTAACCCCATCCCACATTTCTGTATAATGGCTCCCGCTTCTAAACACCCCATTAACCAACGAATCACCTTTAATTAAGGCGTTAAAAGAAAACAAGTGAGACCCACAAAAAGTATTTAAGTTTAAAACACTGTTTTTTACCGTTCCACTCAAGTACCTATAATCTCCAGTGGGGGTTAAAAATGTACCAAGAACAGAGTCACAAAAACTCTCCAAGGATAATATTCCAAGCGACGTGTCGTAAGTGCTTTTAACACGAGGTTCACCACAAGGTTTTCTTAATGGGTTTGGTCTAATTTCTAATGGAATAGTGTAATTGTTTGGCCTTAAGGAGTCTGTCCAAACACCACAAAACACACCATCTTCTCTTTCAACACCCACAACACTTCCACCAAACACAGGGACAGAATACACCCCCTCCTCTACCCTATTTAACACGATATTTTCCGCCCCGTTTTTTAAAACGAGGTTTCCTTCATGAAAATTACAAGTAGACTCAAGGGTTACAAAAGCGTCGTCACCCAAATAAAAAGAAACAACCCCTCTTTCGGGTTGGTTTAAGCAACCTGAAAGCAAGACAAGCAAAAGGAGCCAAAACCTCATTAGAGATCAAACTTGATGCCCTGCGCCAACGGTAGGTCCTTTCCGTAGTTAATGGTGTTTGTTTGGCGCCTCATATAAACTTTCCAAGCGTCAGAACCAGACTCTCTACCGCCACCAGTGTCCTTTTCACCACCAAAAGCACCACCAATCTCAGCTCCAGAAGTTCCAATATTTACGTTTGCAATACCGCAATCAGAACCCGCTGCTGACAAGAACAACTCAGCCTCTCTAAGGTTGTTTGTCATTATTGCAGAAGAAAGACCCTGAGCTACTCCGTTTTGCATTGAGATAGCCTCTTCAATAGTGTCGTACTTCATTAAATAAAGAATAGGAGCAAACGTTTCGTGTTGAACAATAGCCATGTCATTAGAAGCTTCGGCTATAGCCGGCTTAACATAACAACCGCTTTCGTAACCAACCCCATCAAGCACTCCACCCTCAACAACAAGGTTACCACCCTGTTCTTTCACAGCCTGTATAGCACCTTCATACTGCTTAACCGCGTCCACATCAATTAACGGACCCACGTGGTTGTTTTCATCAAGCGGATCTCCAATTCTGATTTGCTTATAAGCTTGAGCCAAACTGTCTTTTACCTTGTCATACACGCTAGAGTGAATAATTAACCTACGCGTAGAGGTGCAGCGCTGACCGCACGTTCCGACAGCACCAAACACCGTCGCAGGCACAACAACCTTTAGATCAGAGTCTGGAGTAATGATAATAGCGTTGTTACCACCAAGCTCAAGAAGAGAGCGCCCCAAACGGGCAGCAACCTCTTGTGCTACGATTTTACCCATTCTTGTAGAACCGGTAGCACTTACCAACGGAACGCGCCTGTCTTTACTAATCATCTCCCCCACAGTGTAGTCTCCATTAACCACACAAGAAAGCCCCTCAGGAACACCGTTTTCGCGAGCTACCTCTGCCCAAATATTTTGGCATGCCAGAGAACATAAAGGCGCCTTTTCAGAAGGCTTCCAAACACAAGTATCGCCACTTATCCAAGCAAGAGCAGTGTTCCAACACCACACAGCAACAGGAAAGTTAAAAGCTGAAATAATTCCCACGATTCCTAGTGGGTGATACTGCTCATACATTCTGTGGTTTCTACGCTCAGAGTGCATAGTAAGCCCGTATAACATTCGACTTTGACCAACGGCAAAATCACAGATATCAATCATCTCTTGAACCTCACCCAAACCCTCTTGATAGCTTTTACCCATTTCGTACGAAACAAGCGCCCCAAGACTGTCTTTCTTGGCCCTCAACGCTTCGCCAAACTGACGAACAACCTCTCCCCTTTCAGGAGCACTCCACTTCCTCCACTCAACAAAAGCACTGCTTGCTGCAGAGACAACCTCCTCGTAATCTTCTTTAGTAGCGGTTGTAACAGAGCCAATTAGCTTGCCGTCGGTCGGTGAATAAGAGCCTATATGAGCTCCAGATCCAAAAGACCTGCCGCCAATCATTACGCCGTTGTTTTTCTCAGCAATACCGAGATCAGTAAGAATGCTTTTAATATCCATTTTGAAAAATTTTGCGCGACAAAGTTACGCACTAATTCGCGCGCGGTTGTTGGGTTGTAAGTCTTTGAAAACAAGCTGGTTATCGGCCAAGGTAAATTAAAAGCACGCTTATGTCAGATTGACTTACGCCAGAAATTTTAGACGCCTCTCCAAGGGTTTTTGGCCTTTTGTTGGTGAGCTTTTGTTTTGCCTCTGAGCTTAAAGATGCAAGTTTTGAGAAATCAAGATCCTGTGGAATAGGAAGCCCCTCAAACCTTGACATCTTGTCTGCCATAGCTTGTTCTTTTTCAATATACCCCTCATATTTTACGCGGATTTCCACCTGCTCCACAACATCATCACTATTCCCTCTTAACTCATTAAGCTCAGGAAGCTCGTTTATCATCTTTTCTAACCTGATGTGTGGCCTGGTTAAAACTTGTTCAGCTTTTACCTTGTGTTTGAGAGGCGAGCTTTTTGACTCCTCCAACAGGTTTGCTGCGCTTTCAGGAGAAACAGATGTTTTTGAAAGAGCTTTTCTAAGCCCAGCAACAGCCAACCTTTTTTCGTCCAACAATTTCATTCTTTCGTCCGAAGCAAGACCTAGTTTGTGTCCAAAAGGAGTTAACCTTTCGTCAGCATTGTCTTGTCTTAACAAAATTCTATATTCAGCCCTAGAGGTGAACATTCTATATGGTTCTTCAGTGCCTTTGGTAACCAAGTCGTCAATTAAAACACCGATATAAGCCTCAGATCGTTCAAGCACCACCGGCTCTTTGTTCCACGTGGAACGCGCTGCGTTAATCCCCGCCATTAAACCCTGGCAGGCAGCTTCTTCGTATCCTGTTGTGCCGTTTATCTGACCAGCA
>PBNL01000012.1 GCA_002723115.1 Methanobacteriota archaeon
GAAAGTTTCCACCAAAGACAGGGGTACACTATCATGATGGAGCTTATGAATGGAACTGAGGATCAAAAGGCAATGGCACAGGATGCTTTGAATAGATGGTGGTGGCCTTCGCTTATGATGTTTGGCCCTAGTGACAAAGACAGTAAACACAGTGCTCAAAGTATGAGGTGGAAAATCAAAAGATTCTCAAATGACGAACTACGTCAGAGAATGGTAGACATGACCGTTCCTCAAGCTGAATTGATAGGCCTTAAGATGCCTGATCCAGATTTGAAATGGAATGAGGAAAAAGGAGGGTATGATTTTGGAGAAATAAATTGGGAGGAGTTTTATCAAGTTATTGCTGGCAATGGACCATGTAATAAAGAGAGATTGGAAACTAGAAATAAAGCTCATGATGATGGAGCTTGGGTTCGTGAAGCAGCAATGGCATACGCCAATAAACAAAAAGCACAAAGAGCATAACTATGAGTGAGAACAAGAAAAACTGGCCTCTTTGGGAAGTATTTGTTAGGAGCAGACAAGGACTAGGACATAAACACGTGGGATCAATTCATGCTGCTGATGCTGAAATGGCTATAGGAAATGCTCGCGATGTATACACAAGAAGACAAGAGGGAGTTAGTATTTGGGTTGTTCCTGCTGAGCAGATTACAGCAAGCTCTCCAGACGATTCTGAAGCATTATATGATCCAGCTAACGACAAGGTTTACAGACACCCTACGTTTTACGATCTGCCTGATGAAGTAAACCATATGTAATCCCTATTCAGTGTCAGAATTACAACTAAAAGAATTACTTCTTAGGCTAGGTGATGATTGCCTGGTATTAGCTCAAAGACTCGGGGAATGGTGCGGTCACGCTCCAATTCTAGAAGAGGATATTGCATTAACTAACATATCTCTAGATCTACTTGGTAGAGCTCAGAATTTTTTAAAAATGGCTGGAAAACTTCACGATCAAGTGAAGAGTGATGACGATTTGGCATTTCATAGAGATCCTGAAGGATATAGAAATTTACTATTGCTAGAACAGCCTAATGGGCATTTTGGCGACACAATTTGCAGACAATTTTTATTTGATCAGTACTCATTAATTGTAACAAAGCATTTAGCTTCTCAAACTATTAATGAAGAAATCTCAGCTATTGCATCTAAAGCAATTAAAGAGATTCGATATCACGCTGACCACAGCAGTAAATGGATGCTTAGGTTAGGAGGAGGAACAGCTGAGAGCCACGAAAAAATTCAGAATTCATTAAATAATCTTTGGGCTTTCTCAGATGAAATGTTTGAAGTCGATGAGGTTCATTCAGCAGCTATTGATGGTGGAATTTTACCTGATTTACAAATTGTAAAATCTCAATGGCTAGAAGGAGTTATGTCGATAATAACTGAAGCAGGATTAGAAATTCCAACTGGAGTTGACATGAAATTTGGAGGGAGAAAGGGAGAACATACTCCACATTTAAAAGAAATGCTTGAGGTTATGCAAATTCTGCCAAGAACATACCCAGGCACCACATGGTAAAATGATAAATTCTGAAAGCCATAAACTAGTTGAAGCTGTCAAGAGGCAGTTAAATGATGTTATGGATCCAGAATTACCATTTCTTACAATTGGAGAAATGGGGATGCTACGCGATGTGTATTTTTCAAATGGGCATTCTGTTATTGTATTGACACCAACGTATTCTGGCTGTCCTGCAACAGATATAATTTCAGAAGACAGTCTTAAAGCTGCTAGAATTGTTGACCCAAATGCTGAGATAAAAATTTCTATGAGTCCAGCATGGACAACTGATTGGATTTCAGATGAAACTAGAAAAAAAATGGAAGCTAACGGGATTGCTCCTCCTATAGGCCAAAGTCACGACAGATCTTTCTTAACTGGCGATGGGAAAACAGTTCCTTGTCCTCTATGTAAGAGTTCTAAAACAAAAATGATTAGCGCATTTGGTTCTACTGCTTGTAAAGCATCATATACTTGCATAGATTGCATGGAACCTTTTGAACACTTTAAGTGTATTTAAAATGAGCAATATTCATCCTGTAGTCGAGAAAATGCTTGAAGGAGACGAGATGACTCGTTGGCTTAAAGTAGAAGTCATAGAAACCAGAGAAGGTTTTTGCAAATTGCAGATGACTGTTAGGTCAGAGATGGCTAATGGATTTAACATAGCTCATGGAGGCATTTCTTTCTCTTTAGCTGACAGTGCTATTGCATTTTCTGCTAATGCTTATGGCCGTCATGCTGTTAGCCTAAACACTTCAATTAGGCACTTACACCCTGTAATGGTTGGAGACACATTAATAGCAGAAGCCGAAGTAAAAGATCTAAAGCACAAAATAGTTAATGTTGACGCTTTCGTCTTAAATCAAGATGGAGTAAAAGTTGCTGATCTACAAGCTACTGGTTATCGGAAGAGCGAGCAGTGGTGAGATTAGAGTAAACACCGCCAAGTTGTAGTAAATCATCGTGCCTACCCTGCTCTACAACTCTTCCGTTTTCTATTACAAAAATCTTATCAGCATGTTTAATAGTACTCAACCTATGTGCAACAACTAGAGAGGTTCTTCCTTTTGTAATTCTCCTTGTTGCCTCTTGAATCATTTTCTCAGATTCTGAATCAATAGAGGATGTAGCTTCATCTAATATCAATATTGAAGGAGATGCAACATAAGCTCTCATAAAAGCTATTAGTTGTCTTTGGCCTACACTAAGCATCGCTCCTCTTTCTCTTACTTGCAGATCAAGTTTATCTTCATACTTATTAATAAATTCTGAGGCTCCTACAGCTTCAGCTGCTGCCCAAACCTCCTGATCACTCACATCTTCATCGTGTAGAGTAATATTTGACCTTAATGTGTCTGATAAAAGAAAGACTTCCTGTTGAACCACTCCAATACTTTTTCTCAAATCATCTAAGGGAATTTCTCTGATATCAGTGCCATCAATCTTAATAGAACCTTTTTGATATTCGTAAAACCTAGACAGCAGATTAATTACTGTGCTTTTTCCAGCGCCTGTCGACCCAACAAATCCAACTGTTGTTCCTGGCTCTATTCTCAAAGAGAGGTCTTTTAACACCCAGTTTTCTTCATCATCATATGAAAACCAAACATTTTCAAATTCAATCAGTCCTTTAACCTGATCAAGTTTTTTTGTTCCATTGTCATCAATAGACTCATCTGTATGAAGCAATTGAAACACTCTGTCAGCATTAACAACCCCCATTTGTAAGACATTAAACCTATCTGTCAATTGCCTAATAGGTCGGTAAAGCATGAATACGTATAGTATAAATTGAAGTACAACCCCTAGTGTCAACTCACCTTCAACCACACCTCCTATTCCAAGCCAAAGCAAAAGAGCAACACTAGTAGCACTAAGCATCTCAACTACAGGAAAAAATATGCTGAATGCCATAATTGAATCAATGTTTGCTCGCTTGTGTAGATCATTGATTTCAGCAAATTTTTCGCTTTCTACATGTTCTCTTCCAAAGGCTTGGACTATATGCATTCCAGTGACATGCTCTTGAACGAATTCGTTCATTTTACTTACTTGATTACGCACGTCGGAAAAAGCTTTTTTAATATGCTTTTGGAATATCCTAGAAGCGATTAAAAGAACGGGAATAGGAAGAATTACAATTAAAGTGAGTTTGGCATCGATTATAAACATTGTAGCCAAAACCACTAGTAAAGTCAGGATGTCTCCTATTGCATTTAGTAAACCATTAGAAAAGACATTCGCTATACCGTCTATATCACTAACAAGCCTTGTTACTAGTTTTCCAACTGGAGTTTTATCAAAGAACCTCAATCTAAACCCAACTATGTGCTTAAAAAGCTTTGATCTAAGGTCAAGAGAAACGCTTTGGGCAACCCAATTAGCCAAATATGTAACTCTATATCGCAGAAGTGATTCGAACAGTAAAAAACCAATAATCACGGCAAACACCTGAAGTAATCCATGATAATCTCCATTTGCTATCTCAACATCAATCGCCCTTCTTAATAAAGCTGGTCTTACCCATACTAAAGAAGAAAGTAAAATAATTAATACACCTGTGATTACAAACCTCTTTTTATAAGGCTCAACCTGAGAAATAATGAGTTTAAGAGTCTTTTTACCTGAGCTCATTTCAGAGAGATTTTGGAGTGAATACCTCAATTGGGTAATCAACTCTAGCCAAATATAGTCCGCAAGCGGGCGCAGACTTTCCGGCTTTCGATCTATCACAAGAATCAATTACAGATTGAAACTCATTTAAACTCATTTTGCCTTTTCCTACTATTGTTAGTGTCCCCACTACTGCGCGTACCATATTTCTCAAAAACCTATCTGCTTCGACCACAATCTTTATTCTGTGCCCTTGACGTTCAACTTCTACTTTACGCACATCGCAAATAGTAGTTTTTACATCAGACCCAGTCTTACAGAAGGCAGCAAAATCGCCTTTAAAAACTAAAAGTTGTGCGGCTTTCTGCATTTGGTCTAGATTAAGATCCCCAAACACTCTAGCGCTATGACCATCTAAAAAAGGATCCTTCTGAGTGTGAATCCAATATGTGTAAGATCTTTCTTTAGCATCAAATCTTGCATGAGCCTTCTCTCCTACTTCTTGAATGGAAAAAACAGCTATGTCACCATTTAGAACACCGTTTAATTTAAAACATAGCTGATCCAAAGAATCAAATCTAGAGTTTGCAGATTCTGGCAAATTTGCATGAGCAACAAAATATGAAGCATGAACTCCAGCATCTGTTCTACCGCATCCTAGCACAGGACATGGTTCTCCACAAAGTTTTTCAAAAGCTTGTTCTATTGCTTGTTGGACAGTGATGGCCTCTGGCTGGCGTTGCCAACCGTGGTAATTCGTGCCATCATAGGCTAACTCAATAAAAACACGCATGAGTGTTTAATCCCAAGCAGCGATTTTGTCGCTCTTGTATTCTCCAGCTTCAAGTTTAGCCTGAACACTTGAGAATGTCTTAATCGTGTACTCTACGTCCTCAAGAGTGTGAACAGCTGTTGGAATCAATCTAAGCATGATTGTATCCTTTGGCACAACTGGATATACAACAATTGAACAAAAGATTCCGTGATTCTCTCTAAGATCAACTGTAAGGTTTGTGGCTTCACCTAATCCTCCTTTTAAGAAAACTGGTGTAACACATGAATTTGTGTCTCCAATATCAAAGCCAGCTTCTTTAAAACCGTTTTGCAAAGAAGTAGCAATCTCCCAAAGCTTATCCTTGTGCTCCTTAGATTCTCTAAGCATTTGAAGACGCTTTCTAGCACCAACAACGATAGGCATTGGAAGAGATTTCGCAAATGTTTGCGATCTCATGTTATAGCGAAGAAAGTCAATTACATCCTCGTCACCTGCTACGAATGCACCTATTGTTGCCATAGACTTTGCAAACGTTCCGAAGTAAACGTCAATCTGATCTTGAACACCCTGAGCTTCACCTGTTCCTACACCTGTTTCACCTACTGTTCCAAATCCGTGTGCATCGTCAATAAACAGTCGGAATCCGTACTTTTCCTTGTACTCGCAGATTTCCTTCAACTTACCCTGGTCTCCCGCCATTCCAAAAACTCCCTCAGTTACAACAAGTATTCCACCACCAGTTTGGTCTGTTATTGCTTTAGCTCTATCAAGTTGCTTTACAAAGCTCTCGATATCATTGTGTTGATATACAAATCTCTTACCCTGGTGAAGACGAACGCCATCTACCATGCAAGCGTGAGATTCACTATCATAAACAATTACATCATGGCGAGTAACTAAAGCCTCTATAGCAGATTGGCAACCTTGATAACCGAAGTTTAAAAGGAAAGAATCCTCCTTCTGCATAAAGTCAGCTAACTCAGCTTCTAAAGCTTCATGCTCAGAGGTTTGGCCTGACATCATCCTCGCACCCATTGGGTACCCCATTCCCCATTCTGCAGATGCGTCTGCATCTACTTTTCGCACCTCTGGGTGGTTACTAAGTCCCAAATAATTGTTAATCGACCACACTAAAACTTCCTTTCCTCTAAAAGTCATCTTGTTTGAGATTTCTCCCTCAAGCTTAGGGAAAGTAAAGTATCCGTGGCTTTCACGAGCATGCTGACCTAGTGGTCCTCTGTCGTTACGTATTCTATCAAAAATATCCATCAAATGGGTTTTAATTCAATGCGCAAAACTACCAAATCCAACCTTAACTTTGCGCCCAATGCACAACTCCTCTTTACACATTTCCCTATTAGTTATTACCATTTGCCTTGCAGCGCTTAGCAGTTGCACAGATTATAACAAGGTTTTAAAAAGTACTGACACCGAGGAAAAATGGGAATTTGCACAGGCTGCTTTAGATAGCAACGAATGCTTTAAAGCCTTACCGTTATTAGAAGAATTGGTGGGATTGACAAGGGGGACTCAGCGTGCTGAAGATGTACAATTCAAATATGCTGAAGCACACTATTGTGTCAATGATTTTTATCTAGCACGTTATTATTTCACTTCATACGCTAAGACTTTTCCAAATAGTCCTTTGGTTGAAGAAGTGGAGTTTAAAAGTGCAATTTGTAGTTACAATCTTTCTCCTAATTGGTCTCTAGACCAAACTGAAACAAAATCAGCCATTCAAGAACTTCAATTGTTCATGGATAAATACCCTGGATCAGCATTAAGGGATTCTTCTCAAACAATGATTGACCAATTAAGGGATAAACTCGAAAAGAAATCTTTTGAGTCTGCAGCCATATTCCATAAAATAGGCCAATACAAAAGCGCAACTATTGCTCTAAAGAATGCTTTAAATGATTTCCCCGATTCTCAATACAGGGAAAAAATGCATTTTCTAATACTTGACAGCTACTACCAATACGCATTACAAAGCACGGATAGAAGGAAAATCGAACGATTTAACGATGCAACCGAAGCTTTTCATACCTTTGCATCCCGCTTTCCCGAAAGTTCATACTATTCTGACGCTCAGAATATCTATGAAGACTGCGTGAAATCCGTGGAAACACTCGAATCTCAACAACAGCTCAATTAAAGGCAAGATGAACTTCAAGAACGTAAAAGCAGAACGCAACACGATTACTCGTAACACTAAGACCTTAGAAGAAAAAGGAACTGGTAACATCTTCGAAACAATCGTTGTTCTTTCTCGTCGTAGCGACCAGCTTTCTCAAGATTTAAAGAAGGAGCTTAATTCAAAAATGGAGGAATTTGTGATTCCAAACGACACTCTTGAAGAAGTTTTTGAAAATAGAGAGCAAATTGAAATCTCTAAATTCTACGAGCGCTTAGCTAAACCTCAAGCTATCGCAATTAAAGAATTAGAAGAAGATAATATCTACGTTCGCAAGGACGAAGAAGAAGAGTCTTTCGAGGCTTAATAAACTCTAGCCAAGCTAGAAATCCCATACTTATGACCGGCGATCCGGAATCTCAGAACGAATTATTAAGTCTTCTGGGACGTCGTATAGTTCTTGGAATAACAGGAAGTATCGCTGCTTATAAAAGTGCTTTACTTGCAAGAGAACTCACAAGAAGAGGAGCTGAAGTGCGAGTAGTAATGACTCCTTCAGCCACTGAATTTATAACACCTCTAACTTTAGCAACGCTTGTAGACAATCCTGTTCATTCAGATTTCACTGAGAGCAAGGAAAAAGGAACTTGGACAAACCATGTTGAGTTGGGCTTATGGGGCGACCTTTTTTTAATAGCTCCATGCACTGCCCAAACCATGTCAGCAATGGTTACTGGAGCATGCGACAATTTGCTTCAAGCTGTGTTCTTAAGCGCTCGTTGCCCTGTAATGATAGCTCCAGCAATGGATCTAGACATGTTCACAAACGCTGCTACTCAAGAATCATTACACACCTTAAGGGATAGAGGGATTGAAATAATTGAGCCTGCTTCTGGTCTTCTTGCAAGTGGATTAGAAGGAAAAGGAAGGTTAGAAGAACCTGAAGTAATTGCCGAAAAAGTTGTCAATTTCTTTAGCTCTTCCCTCCCACTCAAAAACAAACGTGTTGTTGTTACAGCAGGACCTACTCAAGAACCAATTGACGCTGTCAGATACATTGGGAACAGAAGTACTGGCAAAATGGGATTTGCTCTTGCAGCAAGATTATCAGATTTAGGAGCAGAAGTTACTCTAATTGCTGGACCTGTTGCTTTACCCACTCCTCCTAGGGTGAAAAATAGAATAGACATAAAGACTGCTCAGGAATTGTATGAAGCTACGATTAAGGTTTGGCCAGATATGGATGCTGGTATTGCTTGTGCCGCTGTTGCTGACTTAAAACCAAAATCAGTATCAAACGTAAAACTTCACAAAGAAGAATTTCCCGAAGCTGTTGAATTAGAAAAGACGCCAGATACGCTTGCCTCTATGGGCTCAAGTAAAAAAGCTAATCAACTGTTAATGGGATTTGCCCTTGAAACTGACGATGGAATTGAAAGCGCGGTAGGAAAATTGAATAGGAAAAACTTAGATTTTGTTGTACTAAATACCTTGGCAGACGACGGTGCTGGATTTAGCCACGACACAAATAAAGTTACAGTCATAAAAAAGGTGGGTGTAGATACTGAAATTCGTAGTTTTGAGTTAAAGAGTAAGAAAGAGGTCGCTAGAGATCTCATAGACATTCTTTTTCAGATCAAATGACGACAAATTTTAAAGGAATTACTGTAGGATTAGCATTGCTTGTAGCATGTGGATTCAATGCATTTGCACAAGAACTTAATTGTTCAGTTCAAGTAATGGCCCCTCGAATTGCCAATGTAGAAGCTAGTGTTTTTGAAGCTCTAGAAGATGGAGTAAGAGAATTCATGAATGGAAGGCGTTGGACAAACGATAATTTCAATTTTGAGGAAAGAATTGAGTGCACAATGCAGATAAATATATCTGAAGCTATAAGTGCAACGCAGTTTAGTGGGTCAATACAAGTTCAGAGCAACAGACCTGTATTCGGTTCTGATTACAAATCACCTATGCTTTTTGTACATGATGCAGATTTTGAAATTGTTTGGGTAAATGGATCAGCGATCAATTTCAACATGGGAATCCATCGAGACAATCTATCATCAATTCTAGCGTATTACGCGTACATGATTTTGGGAATGGATTATGACAGTTTTGGCATGGAATCAGGCACAGATTATTACATAAAGGCACAGCAAATAGTAGCAAATGCTCAGAACGCTGCTGGGTCTGGATGGAGAGCAAGAGAAGGAAAGCAGAATAGATATTGGCTAATTGAAAACATGCTAAGCCAAACTTTCAGGCCACTTAGATATTGTCTATACAATTATCACAGAAAGGGCATGGATCTCCTTTATAGTGATATTGAAAGCGCAAGGCTAAACATTGGCGACGCCATTGTTGAAATGAGATCAACAAATAGAATTAGGCCTGCATCATATAACCTTCAGATTTTCTTCCTTGCAAAAAGTGATGAAATCATCAAAATCTTCGAACCTGCACCTGAGCCTGAGAGAGTTAGACTTTTACCAGTTGTAAAGCAGATGGATCCAGGCAACATTGCTAAATACGACGCTGCTCTTTTATAATTCATGCTTAAAAAACTACATATCAAGAACTATGCTCTTATTGAAGAGTTAGAACTTGATTTTAGCAATGGATTAACTGTAGTTACTGGTGAAACTGGTTCGGGTAAATCAATTTTACTAGGTGCTTTAGGACTAGCTTTAGGTGAACGCGCTACTTCATCTTCAGTTAGACATGGTGCAACTCAATGTATTATCGAAGCACACTTTAAATCTCATCAAGTAAGTGACTTACTTGATTCTTGGGATATAGATTCTTTTAAAGACAACGAGATTCAAATAAGAAGAGAATTAACTGCCTCAGGAAGATCAAAAGCATTTATAAACGATAGTCAAACTAATATTGGCACGTTAAAGGAAGTGGGCGCTCTTCTTGTGGATTTACATGGCCAGGATGAAACTAGAGCATTGATGGAGAGGTCCACAAGACTAGAATTATTAGATCATTTTGGTGGGCATTTTGATATTAGAGATTCATATAGAGCTGCATACTCAGCATGGAGAACTTCTACTCAAAAACTTCTAGACTTAGAAGCAATAGCATCAAAACCTCAATCAGATGTTGACTACTTACAATTTCAATTTGAAGAATTACAGGAGCTTAATTTAGAAGAAACTGATTGGGAAGGTCTCGAAGATGAATTTTTAAAACTAACTAACTCTACAAGTTTGGCTTCAGGATATAATTCCGTTTATGAGGCAATAGACGGGTTAGGTTTAAGCAATATTTCAAAAGTACTTGATGAAATCTCAAGCTTTAGTAAAGAAGCATCTGACTTAGCAGCTAGATTTAAAAGTTCTATGATAGAATTAGAGGATCTAGCTCATGAAGCTAGTTCTCTATCAGACAATGTCTCCTTTGATCCTAATAGACTTCAAATAATTGAGGATAAATTAGAAGGAATTAAAAGAGCTATGCACAAGCATAGACTAAACTCTTCAAATGAGTTAATTAGGCTTCAATCACAAATTCAACTACAAATTGAATCAGCTGAAAATTTAGATAAAGCAATTGAATTAGCTAAAGAAGGTGTTCTCAGAGATAAAGCTAAATTATTTGTAGCTGGAGAAGCTCTTAAAAATGAAAGAGAAAAGTGTGGGGGCGAATTATTGAATTGTGTGAATGGGGAATTAATTCCTCTAAAACTTCCAGATGTTAGAATAAACTGGGTGTTTACTGAAGCAAAGGAGCCTGATTTAAATGGAATCGAAGATGTTGATCTACTGTTTTCAGCTAATGTCGGTGCTCCTCAATATCCTATCACACAAATAGCATCTGGAGGTGAGAAATCTAGAGTTATGCTTGCATTTAAAGTAGCTATTTCATCTAGAAGATCTATTCCTACCATAGTTCTTGACGAAATTGATACTGGAGTTAGTGGAGATATCGCTTCAAGAATGGCGACTTCAATGAAAAACATGTCATCAAGACAACAAGTGTTTTCAGTTACACATTTGGCTCAAGTTGCAGCTGCTGGAGATCAGCACTTGGACGTTGTAAAATCAATAGATTCAAACTCCACAAAGACTTTTGCAAAATTCCTAGAAGCTGATGAGAAAACGGAAGCTATAGCCCAGATGTTAAGTGGCAGCAATGTTACTGATGAAGCAAGAGCTCAAGCAGTAGTACTTAGAAACTCCAATCAATAGTAATTGATGGAAGGAAAGGCAGTTGATTCTTCCTTTGGCCTGTAATTCTGTTTATGTAAAAAACATTCTCCCTGCTATAAACATTAGTAACTCCAGCAGTGAAATCAATATCCCCAAACTCTTTTTCGAATTTCTTGCTAATATTTATGTCAAGCCTATGATAAGCAGGAAGTCGCCCCTCATTTAAGTCAGCGTATGAGATTGATATTTGATTTGGGTTATAAGTCAAGTAATCTGAGAAAATACCTCCACCTAAACTTGGGCTTTGGTAATATCCCTGGCTTTGAGTAAACGGCAATCCTGATCCTAGAGCCCACCTTGAACTAATCGTCCAATCCCTATCAGGGCCGAATTTCTGTGAAGCAACAAAATTCACATTGTGCCTTCTATCAAATACTGGATCATACCATCTATTACCATCCCACCTATCAACGTCACCATATCCATATACCAGCCATAGATAAGTGAATTTTTCCTCGTATTCTAATACAACATCTACTCCTTTAGCAAAGCCGCTTTCTACAATAAAATCAAGTGAAAACTGTTCTGGCACATCTGGAGTATTAGAAGGGAACAACTTATCCCTATTCATATTAGTTAACTGAGTAAAGTGCTTTATATACCCTTCAACGTTTAAGTTCAGTTTTTCAGTTAGATCGTACTCAAAACCAGTCACAAGGTGATTAGCAGTTTGCAAAGAGTGTGTAACGCTTTCCTCAACACCGTTTGGATTTACAAACGATTCTTGCAAATTACTTGGTCCAGTTAGGAATCCGTAGAACAGATTTACAACATCTCTATCTGAATTTGCACTAATCAAGTTTTGAGAATACATCCCAGCAGCAAACTTTAATCGTAGTCTTTCTGAAGCTTTATACTTTAACCCAAACCTAGGCTCTAACCTTCCCCTTCCAACTGAACTGTAAAACTGCCCTCTAAGACTTGGCTGAATAATTAAATCACCTCTATTTATTGTGTAATCTATATAGGTGCCAAATTCAGTTGTTATCTCATTCTGAGTAACAGGCTCACCAATCAAGCTAAATGTTTCAAAATTTGTGCTTAGACCTACTACCTCAACACCATATTCAATATTATCCTCTCCAGCAACATATTTAAAATCTAAGCCAAAATTAAAGCCATCAATCTCACTACTCCTTCCTTCACGATCCATTGGAATTACTCCATCATTATCATCATCTTCATAGAATGCAAGCTTATAATTACTAGCCGCAAAATGACCTTTCATTAATACTGAAGATCCAGGTGGCACTAAAGTAAACTCGCCCCCATACCCATAACTATTCCACATATAATGTGCAATTGGCAATCCTGTTGTATCATTAAGAACACTAGCTCTATCATTGAAATTAAACCCAAACAAACTCAACTTAGACCCTCCGCCACCAAATGTGATTTTACCATAAGAATCAGTAAAACCAAAAGGAAGTTTACCCCCATCTATATATGGATACAGAAACTGAGATGTTTGTTCCAAATAGCTGTGTTTCATTGAAACTAAGTAACTAATCCCACCTACACCGTCTTCCATCTTTTTGATAGGCCCCTCCATTAACATCTTAGCTCCAAAAGGACTTGCACCGACTTTAACTTTCGTCTCTCTCATATTACCATTCTTAGTGGTAATGTCCATGATAGATGAAATCCTGCCTCCATACTTAGCAGAGAATGCACCCGTATAAATATCAGCGTTTGACAAAGCATCTGAGTCAAAAACACTGAACAGACCTATTGAGTGGAATGCATTATAAATTATCATTCCATCTAGAATTACTTTGTTTTGAACTGGAGATCCTCCCCTGATGTATAATTGACCTCCTTGGTCACCTGTAGACACAAATCCTGGCATTACTTGAAGAGCTTGGACCAAATCCGCCTGACCACCGAAGCTTGGTATTCTCTTTAAGTCTGCAGGTCTAATTGTTTCAACAGACATGTTTACAGTATTGAGCTGCTCCTCCCTGTCAGCGCTAATTTCAGCACCTTCTAATTCAATCACACCTTGATTTAGTAAAAAATTCTTAGTCAATACTTTACCATCGACTATTTCTATTTCTTCTTTAGTGTTTTCAAATTCAATGCTAGATACAACTAACGTGTACCTACCTCCAGGAATTTTGCTTAAAGAATAGAACCCTGAAATATCTGTAGATATGCCAAACGCAGTACCCTCAAGAGACACGCTTGCAAACATCACAGGCTCACCTGTTTCCTCTGATCTAACGAATCCCTTTACTGTACCTTGAGCTAGTATCGTTGTAGAAATTAAGACACTTAAAACAAGGGCTAGGAATTTAAACACTAGTCTCTTTTCTTGCATGGATGACAAATATACACTCTAATAAAAGCAACTATTATTATCTTTCGGCATGAAATCTGCATCGACTGCAAGCATGAACACAATTACAACACGCGCAACATGGCTTTACAGCCTACTTTTCATTTGTTCATTTCTGATTCCTTCTGAGGCGTTAGCCCAAAGAGGAAAAGATGATGATGAAAAGCCTAAGAAACCCGTAATTTCTCAAGAAGAATACAACAAACTACTCATGTGGTTGGTGGATGAGAAGTATGAAAACATCTTATACAAGTGCATTAGATACACTGAAGAAGATAAAACCAAAAAAGAACCACTTCCATATATCTACATAGCACAAGCGCATATGGGAATCCACCTTAGCGACGATCACGAGCTAAGAGATGCTCATGAAGCCGATAAAAACAAGTCACTTAAGAACAGCTTAAAGTATGCATCTAAGTACAGAAAGAAAGACAAGGAATTAGAGCATTATTCAGAATTTACAGACTTCTTCGATGAACTTTGGACTCAGACAAAAAACGCTGCTGAGACTGAGATGGACAACGAAAAGTACACCAAAGCCAAATCTTACTACAAATACCTTTGCACTATCGATCCTGAAGATCCTGGTGCAACTTTAATGTTAGCTGCGGTATACCAGCAATTAAAATCAAGGAAGGAAGCTGAGCTTACATATGAAAAGGCAAGTAATCTACTTATTGAATTTGGTGGTAAAGGATTAAGAGAAGTCCAAACTGAATTACTTCACAGCGCAATTATCTACAACGTTGAACTCTTAGCAAACATCAATAGATCTGCAGCTTTAGAGTGGTTAGCTTTAGGCCAAGATTTATTCAGAGGGGAACCTGAATTTGAAGCTGTAAGAAGAAGCATAGGCGGATAATGCCTCACAAACAAAGCCCTTTCATTTCAAATTCATGGCTTGAGAACTGTGGGTCAGGAGGCTTTGTATTTGAAAATTTCTGCGGACTATATAAGACAAATCTTAAAGGCATCCCTGCCTTATTCACTCCACCTTGGGCTTTAGATTGTGGTTTATCTCTAGATTCCAATAATAGAGAACACTACACAACATTTATTGAAGCTTTAAGCAAAAGAAGAGAATCATACATTACTGTTGACCTACCTCCTTGCTCTGATGATTCGAGCAAAGGATTAAGCACAGCTATTGTAAAACAGTACACTCCTTCTGACTTTAGAGTTCAATGGAGACATACACGAATTCTAAACATTCCAACCAAACTTCCTGCAAACAGAAGAAAACAGGTAAACAAAGCTGAGAGAGAGCTTATTAGCTGTGAATTAACTGAAGATTGGTCAAACGTAAGCTTGTTACATGACGAGAGTCGTAATAGAAAAGATCTTTCTATTGATAGTAAACAACTTAAAAATCTACTTGATTCAATTTCTGCCCAATCATATTCTTTTGCAATTGAAGCAAAGAACGCAGAGGGCGAGTGCATAGCATCTGGTGGATTTGTTTTAACATCACCAAACAGATGTGTTTACGCATTTGGAGGCCAAAAAAGAGGCCCAAACTCAGCAGTTGCAACTGTTGCAATGCTTAATTATGCAATGATTGTTGCTGAGAAAAAGGGTGCACAAGAATTCGACTTTGGAGGCAGTTCTGATCCAGGAGTAGATAGATTTTACAAGGAGTTTGGCGCGTTAAGTGTACCTAAACCCAGGTTAATAAGAACTTCGTGGTGGCTCAACCCTATTTTAAAAGTTATTAGACCTGATCTTTTCTGATAGGCCTCTCTCCTGCTTTGTACATTGCCTCAATTATTGAAACAACGTCAACGCCTTCATCTAATGGCGTAGCAATTTCAGCGCCATTTGTCAAGCAATCAACCACATTAGATATCACGTAATGGTGGTTAGAAGCTGACCCTTTGTATGCTCCATAATCATTGGGAGGAGCTGAATTTGGTAGATCAGGCATAGTGTAACCATCAATATCACAATGTACTACTTCTTGCATGTATTGCCCTGCTATCCTTAATGTTCCTTTTTCAGAAATTAAAGTAAGACTGGATTCAAAATTCGACCTATCTACTGCTGTAGAAAAAGTAAATGACCCCCAACCTTCATTTTCAAAGTCAAAAGATATTTGACCGGAATCTTCAAACTCTGTATTGTGCTCGTGTGCTTGATTATAGAATCTAGCTTGAGGATTAGAAATACCTCCAAATATCCAATACATCACATCTATAAAGTGTGAGAACTGAGTAAACAAGGGACCGCCATCAAGCTCTAACGATCCTCTCCAGCCGCCCTTTTGGTAATACCTATCATCCCTGTTCCAGAAGCATTGAATGTGTACTTGTCGGATTTGGCCTAAATCTCCTGAATCAACTAAGTCTTTCAACCATTGAGAAGGAGGAGCAAATCGGTTCTGCATAACACAAAACACCTTCATACCTGTAGCTTCAGAAGCTTGCTTAACTCTTAGTGCATCTGTTAAAGACAGGGAAATAGGCTTTTCAAGCACAACGTTTACACCTGATTCAAGCAGTTTAATACATTGATTAGCGTGTAATCCGTTAGGTGTACAAACGCTCACTACATCTGGTAAATCATCACTTGAAATCAATGTATCAAGTGAGTCAAACCAGGTTGCATTTTCTAAAAACTCCGTAGCACCACACTCTTCTTGAGATTTAATGTCTGCTAAATGTGTGAGAGATGCTCCTGGATGAGCGCTTATAGATTGCGCATGCCTCTTACCAATGTGCCCTAGCCCTAATACGCCAAACCTTATCATGTCGTAAAGTTAATTCATTCGGACAGGCTGTCAGGTTTGAGAACGGAAAAATGAGAATTTGTCACAGAACATGACAGAAAAATGTCAGGAGAACAAAGGTGGCATGTGTTGGCAAGGGTTTTGCCTAAGAGGTGGATGTAAACGAAAACTATCAATTCAATACAATGAGTAAAATCATCGGAATCGACCTAGGAACTACCAACAGCTGTGTGGCTGTAATGGAAGGAAACGAACCTGTGGTAATTAACAACAGCGAAGGAAAGCGTACTACGCCTTCTATCGTTGCATTTATCGCCGACGGCGAAAGAAAAGTTGGAGAACCTGCAAAACGTCAGGCAATTACTAACCCAACAAAAACTATTTCAAGCATAAAGCGCTTTATGGGATCTTCATTTGACGAAGTATCATCAGAAATAAAACGTATGCCTTATGAAGTTGTAAAAGGAGATAACAACACTCCTAGAGTAAAGATTGACGATCGCACATACACACCTCAGGAAATTTCAGCTATGGTTCTTCAAAAAATGAAGAGAACTGCTGAAGATCACTTGGGGACTGACGTAACAGGCGCAGTAATTACTGTTCCTGCATATTTTAACGACGCCCAACGTCAAGCAACAAAGGAGGCTGGAGAAATTGCAGGATTAGAAGTAAAGAGAATCATAAATGAGCCAACGTCTGCTGCGCTTGCTTATGGTCTTGATAAAAAAGATATAGATCAAAAAATCGTTGTGTTTGACCTTGGTGGAGGAACTCACGATGTAAGTATTCTCGAACTAGGAGATGGTGTTTTCGAAGTACTTTCTACTGATGGTGATACTCACCTTGGTGGAGACGATTTCGACCAATGTCTTATCGAATGGCTTGTTGCTGAATTCAAGAATGAAAATGGAGGTATTGATCTAAGCAAGGATCCTATGGCTCTTCAAAGACTTAAGGAGGCTGCTGAAAAAGCAAAAATTGAACTTTCGAGCACTACAAGTACAGAGATAAACCTACCATACATAATGCCTGTTGATGGTGTGCCAAAGCACCTAGTTAGAACATTAAGCAGAGCTAAGTTTGAGCAATTATGCGACGATCTTGTGAAGCGTTCAATAGAACCTTGTGCTTCTGCATTAAAGAGTGCAGGCCTTGACAAAAGTGATATAGATGAAATCATTTTAGTAGGTGGATCTACTCGTATTCCAGCAGTACAAGAAGCCGTTGAAAAGTACTTTGGAAAGGAGCCTTCTAAGGGTGTTAATCCAGACGAGGTTGTTGCAGTAGGCGCAGCAATTCAAGGTGGTGTACTTACAGGTGACGTAAAGGATGTCCTCCTTTTAGATGTAACTCCGCTATCACTTGGAATCGAAACAATGGGCGGCGTATTCACAAAGCTTATCGATGCTAACACTACTATTCCAACTAAGAAGTCTGAGACATTCTCAACTGCTGCTGACAACCAACCTAGCGTAGACATCCACGTATACCAAGGAGAAAGAGCAATGGCAAAGGACAACCACAAGATTGGTCAGTTCCTTTTAAGCGACATCCCTCCTGCTCCACGTGGAGTTCCTCAAATTGAAGTTACTTTCGATATTGACGCAAATGGAATCATCAATGTTAGCGCAAAAGACAAGGCTACAGGAAAGGAAAACAACATACGTATTGAGGCTTCAAGCGGACTATCTGATACTGAAATCGAAAGAATGAAGGCTGAAGCTGAAGCAAATGCTGATGCTGACAAGGAAGCAAAAGACAAGGCTGACACTTTAAACCAAGCTGACGCGCTAGTTTTCCAAACAGAAAAGCAACTCAAAGAGTTTGGCGACAAAATTTCTGAAGACAAACTAGCTCCTATTAATGAGGCTAAGGACGAGCTAAAGAAAGCTCATTCTGAAGCAAACATTGAAGCTTGTAAGTCTGGAATTGAGAAGCTTAACGCTGCCTTCCAAGCTGCATCTCAAGAAATGTACGCTTCACAGGGTGGAGCTGAAGGTGCCACTCCTGAAGGCGAATCTGCTCCTGAAGACGATCAAGAAGTAACAGATGTCGACTTTGAGGAAGTAAAGGAAGACTAAAAGTTATTTTAACTAACACAATTTCAAAGGCTCCCAAGTAGGGGGCCTTTGTTTTTGCCTACAATCTGTGACGTCGCTATATTAGAGACATGACAGACAGAAGAGATTTTCTAAAAAAACTTGCAGTATTTGGAGGGGCTTTAGGATTGAGTCCAATTGCAGTTAGCCGAATGGTTGGAGCAGAAGAAGCCAAACTGGTTAAAAACTCACCGCAAGACTCATGTTTCATAAACAATGAAACAGCGAGAATGGTCAGCACTTGGAATCATGGTATTCTAGCAAATGCGGAAGGGTTTAAAGCATTAGAAAAAGGTGGCAGCGCAATGGATATGATAGAAGCTGCTGCGAGGTTAGTTGAGGAAGACGCTGAAGGAATAAGTGTAGGAATAGGAGGCTTGCCAGACAGAGATGGTAACGTAACATTAGACGCATGTTGCATGGATCATAAAGGAAGAGCAGGATCTGTTTGTTTTATGCAAGACATCATGTATCCTCTCTCTGTTGCAAGAAAAGTAATGGAAGAAACTCCCCATGTAATGCTTGCTGGTGAAGGCGCAAGGCAATTCGCTATAGAACAAGGATTCACACCGACGAACTTACTAACTGAAAAAGCACATGCAGCCTGGGAAAACTGGAAAGAAAAAAGTCAATACAAACCCATAATCAATATTGAAAACCACGATACTATTGGGATTCTAGCACTAGACAAAAAAGGAAGACTAGCTGGCGGTTGTACTACTAGTGGGCTTGCATATAAAATGCATGGACGAGTTGGAGATAGCCCCATTATCGGAGCTGGGCTATTCGTTGATGGAGAGGTTGGTGCAGCAACAGCTACAGGATTAGGAGAAGCTGTTATAAGAACTGTAGGATCATTTTTAGTTGTAGAACTTATGAGAAGTGGTATGGATCCGCAGAAAGCATGTGAAACTGCTGTCAAGAGAATTATGGACAGAATGGATACAAGCAACTTACAAGTTGGATATTTAGCCTTAGACAAGCAAGGCAGATACGGAGCTCATGCCATTCACAATGGTTTTAATTACGCTGTTACTACCTTAAAATACTCTAACATCACTGAGGAATTAATTGACTCAACTTGGGGATGATAAAAAATAGAGAAATAAAGGATTGGCTAATAACAATAAGAATAGGCCATTTATCTGGCTTAGCAATTGCTGTTATTGCAATACGCCACAGTTTCTATGGTGAATTTTTTCCCACAACTCCACTATTAGAAATTCTATTTATCCTACCAATTATTCTTATTTCTGCTGGCGGAAACATAATCAACGACTACTTTGATATAAAAGAAGACAGAATTAAAAGGCCTAAAAAAGCAATCATAGGCCGAACTCTCAAAAGAAGAACCGCAATGTTTAGCCATTGGGTACTCAGCGCTTTAGGATTAGCATCCGCAATTGCGTTAAGTGTATTAGTCGAATCTTACATCCCGATCGCTATTGTGTTTCCTGCAACATTTTTCCTATTCCTTTATTCATGGCTGAAAAGGAAATTACTAATTGGAAACTTCGTAGTTGCAAGCATAGCAACTGCTTTCATCCCATTGTCTTTATGCGATGTTGATACGCGCCATCTTGGTGACAAATACGATTGGTTCTGCTGTCTAGTTTTTACTTCTATATTCATTCGACAATTAGTTAAAGACATTGAAGATTACAACATAGACAAAAGCAATAACTACAGAACATGTGTTGTAGCCTTGAGCCCAAACAAAGCTTGGCTTCTCATTTATGCCATTGAATTATGGTTGATTTTCTTAGCATCTGACGCAATATCTCACTCCCCTTCACTTGCATTTCAAATATTCATGGGAACTACTCTTCTAGGAACATTGTTTTTCTCATGGCGCAAAAAAACCCAAGCCGTTTCAGCTTGGGTTAGATTGTTAATCATCTCAGGACTTGCCTGGATGGTTCTTTACGGCTATTGAGCCACATATATCTTTCTCACATCTCCATTTGAAAGCATTTGGACTTTCATCCCTCTGTTTCCTGTAGACCAAACCTTTCCCAACATATCATATTCACCTATTACTACAGCTTCATCATTATTAATTCCAACAACTGACTGAATCGTTCTAATATCAAAAGCAATGGCTCCTGGCACCTCTCCAGCATCAAAGGAATTAATCAGCACTCCTTCTGAATTTATGATATGAACCTCACCCAACATATCAGCCGAAAACAATGTAGAAGTAGCATAAACATCACCATTCATTGGATTCACAGCCATTCTGTAGTAATTATCCTCTGCAGGACCCCACATACCTTCAACTGGACTCAAATCAGAAATATTTGCCTTACGCAATCCCATTTCGCCTCTAATCTGAAACACCAGCTTCTCTCCTAACACAGCTGCAGCATTACACCCAGCAGCCACACCTTCTACATACTGAGTAGAAACACCATTTTCTTCAGCTCCTAGCCCTACCAAGTCAACTCTTGACAAACTTGTAGCAGACCAATCCGTATTATTTACAGTTACAACACCGCCATCAACAACTTTAATATGAGCAGGATTCTTACCCTCAACTCCTAAATCGAACTCCTCATAAATTCCAGATACTATATCATAAACTCCAACAAATCCAACCTCTTGTGCCCAAGCAAAACCATTATTAATAGCAACATAAACTTTACCATCAACAATAGAAATCCCCTCACAAGCAAAACCTACACCTTCTGTTGCTTCTAACTGTCCAACTTGCTCAAGTGTTTCAGCATCAAACCACAGCAAATAAGAATCAAACTCAACAGATCCCCAAGTAACAGGATCTGAATCACCTCTTGTCATATAGATCATACCATCATGGTATGCAATATGCCTTACTCCCTGAACTTCAACCTCTGCCTCAACTTCCCAACTATCTAATCCTATCTTAAAAATCTTATTATCAGCACCTACAAAAGCAGAACCTCCTTCAATAATTATGTTAGTAGTAAAATCTGCGTCAGGAAAATCCATAACATCAGCAAACTCACCAGTTGTCGGGTCATAAACACCAACTGAAGCCGACTCAACCATTTCATTCGTATTCCAATCAAGCACTCCTTCATTTAAAACCCAAACACCGTTTAACACTTCGGTTTGGGCTAAAGAAGTAGTAATAAATGCTGCAGTAGCAAGTAATAAAAAGTAATGTCTCATAATAATTTTTTCGTGTTGCAAAGTAACTGCATCCCGATTCCCCAAACAACTAAAGACCAAAAAAAGGCCAACATTTCTGCTGGCCCTTTCAAAACATCGGTTAAGACTCTAACGAGTATGCCTACTTATTCGTAAACAGTACCCCAAGAGATTAGGAAGTCAAGTAAGTCCTCTGCTTGAACAACACCGTCGCCGTTAAAGTCCGGACAAACTGTGTAAGTACAAGTCGAGTCATCGATGTTCGCTAGTTGGTTGTAGTTAAACGCCTCTGGATCTGTACATCCTGGGAATGCACAGTTACCTGCATCGTACTCAGCTGATGGATCGTAGTTAGCCGCTTCTACATATGTACATCCTGGCTCATTGATGTCAATCAATTCGTCAAGCGGAACTGCTACTGGAGAACAAGCCTCAGCAACCCAATCCATTGACCAATCCGGTCCAGACTGACCGTATGCAATCAAGAACTCAAGTAAGTCCTCAAGCTGCACAATGCCATCTCCGTTGAAGTCTGCACTAACTGGTGTGTTAGAACATCCGTCATTGTCGTTAGCGTACAGGTTGTAGTTACTGTAGTCATCATTTGTACATCCAGTGAACATACATGATCCGTCATCATCAGTTGCTGTAGCATCGTAGTTAGAAGCATTTGCATAAATACACCCTCCTACTTCGTCTACATCACAGATTCCATCACCGTCTGCATCTTCACACTCTTCATCACAGTTGCCTTCTGCGTCAGGGTAAATACAAGAACCATCACTTAAAGTAGCGTTTGGATCGTAGTTACATGCTGATGGAACTATACATCCAGAACAAGATGTGTATTCACATGATCCATCATCCTCAGTTGCAGTAAAGTCGAAGTTACAAGCGGTTTGGTCTGTACATCCAACCTGTGGATACACACAAGAACCATTCTCCTCTGTAGCATCTGGATCGTAGTTGGTAGCAGTCGAATCTGTACATCCGTTCACCTCGAACGCATCACAAACTCCGTCACCATCTGTATCAACTAAACAATTGCCTTCACAATCGTAACCTACTTCTGGGAACTCACAAGAACCATCAGGGTATATCGCGTTCTCATCGTAGTTACATGCATCAGGTGTAGCACAGCCGAAACAAGATGTAAAGTCACATGAACCATCATTCACAGTTGCATCTGGATTGTAGTTACAAGCTGTTAGAATCATACATCCAGCAACGTCGTACTCACATGAGTTATCATCAATAGTTGCATCTGGATCGTAGTTGCCTGCCTCAGAATCTGTACATCCAAGACAGCTTGAGTAATCACAAGAACCGTCGTTTATAGTAGCCTCTGGGTTGTAGTTACAAGCATTCTCGTTTGTACATCCTGAAGTTGCACAAGAAACGTAATCACAGTACCCTGAAACATCTGCATCTGGGTTGTAGTTACAAGCAGTTTCATCCATACATCCGATCACTACACATAAGTTACCAAACTCATCGAAGTACTCACATGGAGCTTCTTCACCGTAGTTACAAGCAAATTCGTCTGTACAAATATTGTTTCCACCCATTGGCATACCAAACAGACAAGAGAAGTCACAAGAACCTGGTAGGTAGAAATCAGCTTCTGGATCGTAGTTACATGCGAATGGCAGTGTACAACCTCCAACCTGAATTATACAAGATCCATCGTCATCAGTAGCGAATGGGTTGTAGTTGTTCGCCTCTGGATCAGTACAGCCAGGGATCTCTAATTCATCACAGATTCCGTCACCATCTGTATCGTTGATACAGTTGCCATCACAATCAACGAATTGGTTCGCTGGGTATGTACACTCGTTTGGTGAGCTGATCGTTGCATCAGGATCATAAGTACATGACTCTGGATCCATACATCCTGCACATGATTCAAATTCACAATCTGTAAAGATTAAGTAATCTGCATCTGGATCGTAGTTACAAGCAAATGGCAATGAACATCCACCCTCTAAACAAGAACCGTCGTCGTCAGTAGCGGTCGGGTTATATCCAGGATTCGTAGGATCAGTACAACCTGCAATTTCAAATTCATCACAGATTCCATCACCATCAGCATCATTGATACACTCACCGTCACAACCGTAGCCGTACTCAGGGTATGTACATGAATTGTCATTCAATGTCGCATCTGGATCATAGTTACAAGCTGCTTCATCAGTACATCCTGAACATGATGTGAATTCACAAGATCCAGCTAATTGGTAATCAGCTTCAGGATCGTAGTTACATGCGAATGATATAATACAACCTCCAACAAGACAAGAACCATCATCTACGTTAGCAGCTGGGTTATATCCTGGGTTGGTTGGATCCATACAACCTGCTATTTCTAACTCATCACAAATTCCGTTTTCATTTACATCATTGATACAGTTTCCATCACAATCATAACCAAACTGTGGGTAGAAACAAGTACCATCGTCTTGGTTTGCATCTGGATCGTAGTTACAAGCTGTATCGTCCATACAACCTTCGATCATTGTGTTGTAAACAATTATCTGAACGAATGTTGCAGAATTACCACAATCGTCAGCAACTGTGTATGTTCTTTCTATTGTTGTTGTTGAGCCTTCAATAGAAAGTATTACATCTTCATACCACCAAGTTGGCTCTAAATCACATGCATCCCAAACTAGAACAAATGGATCTGGCATTTCATCACCATCAGCTTCGTTCAAGAATACCTCAGCATCTGGAGTGAATGTAAATTCAGGAGCCGTGTTATCCTCAACAGTTATTGTTTGAGTAGCAGAGGTTGAGTTTCCTGAGTTATCAGTAGCAACAAATGTTCGTACTAACTGATAGCTGTTTGGACAATCTCCTTCTATAATACTCTCGTATGTTACAATTGTTGCATCAGAACAGTTGTCTTCTGCAGTTGCATCATCAAGAGGCATTTCATCACTACATTCAATTGAGTAATCAGCTGGAACAGTCAATACAGGAGCTGTAGTGTCTTCAACTGTAATTGTTTGAGTTAATACAGTAAAGTTTCCACATCCATCAATTGCAGTAAACTCTCTGATGATTTGGTAGTTGTCTGTAACATCGTTTGGAATAATCCATTGAGATTCAAACACCTCTACAACACCACAGTTATCTTCAGCTGTAGCTTCCTCTAATGGAATATCATCAGAACATTCAACTGTGTAATCTGCAGGAATAGTTAAAACTGGTGCAGTTGTATCAACAACAGTAATTACCTGAGTCGCTACAGAAGAATTTCCACAATCATCAATTGCTGTGAATGTTCTAGTTAAAATGTAATCACCAGCGCATAGTCCTGGAGTATTAGCAACATCTACAACAATTGTAACCTCACCACAATTATCAGATGCTAATGCATCATCCATTACATACTCATCTGAGCACTCTGTCGTGTAGTCTGCTGGTATGAAGTCAAATGTTGGTGCTGTTGTGTCAATGATTGTAATTACTTGAGTAGCCTCAGTTGTATTACCACAATCATCAGCAGCAGTGAATGTACGAGTGATAGTGTACTCACCTGCACACTCTCCTTCAGTTGTCACTTCATCAACAGTAATTGTAACCTCTCCACAGTTATCTGTTGCGTCTGCCTCAGCCATAGGATGTTCATCTGAACATTCAGCTGTGTAATCAGCAGGCAAATAAGTAAACACCGGAGCAGTAGTGTCAATAATTGTAATAGTTTGTACTGCTTCAGAAGAATTTCCACAATCATCAGTAGCTGTGAACGTACGAGTGATAGTGTATTCTCCTGCACATGCGCCTGGAGTAGTTAATTCATCAACCTCAATTGTCACTTCACCACAATTATCAGTTGCTGATGCTGGGTACATAGGGTGAGAATCTGAACATTCAGCCGTGTAATCAGCAGGTATTGAAGTGAATTCTGGAGCAGTTGTGTCAACTATAGTGATGGTCTGAGTAGCCTCAGTAGAGTTACCACAATCGTCAGTAGCTGTGAAAGTTCTTGTTATAGTGTATTCGCCAGCGCAAGCACCAGGAATAGTAGACTCAACTAATTCAATCGTTACACTACCACAGCTATCAGTAGCTGAAGCTTCATCCATTGGATGCTCGTCATTACACTCTGCTATGTAGTCAGCAGGGATAGTAAGTACTGGAGCTGTAGTATCGATAATAGTGATAGTCTGAGTTGCCTCTGATGAATTTCCACATTCGTCAGTAGCTGTGAACGTACGAGTGATTACGTAGTCGCCAGCACAAGCGCCAGGAGTAGTTATCTCTTCAACAGTGATCGTTATCTCACCACAGTTGTCTGTAGCAGAAGCCTCTTCCATAGGGTGCTCATCCGAGCACTCTGCTGTGTAGTCAGCTGGCACGTATGTGAATACAGGGTTTGTTGAATCGATAATAGTAATGGTTTGGACTACTGTTGTTGAGTTGTCAGCATTGTCGGTAGCTGTGAACGTACGAGTGATAACGTAGTCGCTTTCACAAGATCCAGGAGTAGTTTCTTCAATTAGTGTAATTACTGCATCACCACAGTTATCAGAAGCAGTTGCTTCTTCCATAGGGTGCTCGTCTGAACATTCTGCAGTGTAGTCGGAAGGGATGTATGTGAATACTGGAGAAGTAGTATCTGATACAGTAATTGTTTGGGTTACATCACTTGAATTACCACAACCATCAACAGCTGTGAAAGTTCTGTATAAGTAGAAAAGACCGCCGTTTTCCCCAGCAACAATATCTTCTGTTACAGTTATATCCACATCATTGCAAAGATCAGTTGCAGTAGGGTAGACCATTGGAAGCTCATCATCACAACTAGCTTCATAGTCCTCAGGAATAAATGTGAATTCTGGGGCAGTAGTGTCAACGATAGTGATTACTTGTTCAACTGAGCTAGAGTTACCACAAGCGTCTGTTGCAGTGAAGGTTCGGGTTATTTTGTAGTCGCCATCACAAATACCAGGAGTAGTAACTGCTTCTACGGTTACAACAACAGTGTTGCAATTGTCAATAGCTGCAGCCATGTACATAGGGTGGTTGTCGCTGCATTCTGCAGTGTAGTCCTCTGGTACATATGCAAAGGTTGGCGCCTGAGTGTCGACAATTGTAATCGTCTGAGTAGCCGAAACCTCATTGCCACAATCATCTACTGCAGTGAACGTTCGGTTTACTAAGTAATCTCCTGGACAAGATCCAGCAATTGTATCTACTACTAAAGTGATATTTGATGTTCCACAGTTATCAATAGCAGAAGCATGACCAAGCGGATGTTCGTCAGAACATTCTGCTGTGTATGAATCTGGAATTATTAATTCAGGAGCAGTAGTATCAACTACAGTAATAGTCTTAGTAGCTGAAGTTGCGTTTCCACATTCATCAGTAGCTGTGAATGAACGCGTAATTACATACTCGCCAGTACAAGTTCCAGCTTCAGTATTCTCATGAATTACAATTGTTACTTCACCACAACTGTCTGTTGCAGTTGCCTCAGCGTAAATAATCTCCTCAGAACATTCAATTGTGTAATCTTCTGGAATCGTTAGCTCAGGTGCAGTTGTGTCTACAATCGTAATTGTTTGTGAATCAATCGTGTAATTTCCACAGTTGTCAGACGCAGTAAAAGTTCTAACTATTGCATAGCTATGCGGACAATTATCTGACCAAATTGTATCATAATAAGTATCTACATATGAAATTGTTGGAGTTGAACAACCTCCTTCTGCTGTTGCTAGGCCAAAATCAGTGACATCACACTCAACAGTCATGTCCTCTGGAATGTATAGGTTTGGTGGATTCTCTAATCCGTCACAAATACCATCTCCATCTTGGTCTGATAAACAAGTTCCATCACAGTTATATTCTGGGAGAGGGTAGATACATGAATCATCTGCATCGGTTGCCTCCTCATTGTAGTTACATGCATTTGTATCCATACAACCAGCGATTTCGTACATATCACAAATACCGTCATTATCGAAATCTGAAATACAAGATCCATCACAGTAATATCCTGTTACAGGGAATGTACAATCGCCTGGAATAGTTGCTGATGGGTCGTAGTTACATGCGTTTACACTCATACAGCCAACGCAGCTGGTGTATTCACAACTGTCATCTGATACGTTAGCAGAAGGGTCGTAGTTACAAGCATTGATGTCCATACAACCTGGAGTCTCAATAATACAAGACCCATCGTTTTCCGTTGCATCTGGATCGTAGTTTGTAGCGATTTCAACAGTACAGCCATAAACTTCGAACATGTTACAAACGCCATCGCCGTCTGTATCGAAAATACACACCCCATCACAATCATAACCTTCCTCAGGGAATTCACATTCACCTTCTATTGTAGCGTCTTCATTATAGTTACATGCAGCAGGTGATATACATCCTACACATGATGAGTATTCACAACTACCATCGTCAACGTTAGCTTCTGAGTTGTAGTTACAAGCACTGTACTCCATACAACCTTCAACAATATCTTCACAAGACCCATCGTCGTCAGTTGCCTCTGAATCATAGTTAAATGCAGTTGGATCAGTACACCCAGCAACCTCAAATATGTCACAAATTCCATCTCCGTCAGTATCTTCTATACAGTTGCCATCACAGTCATAACCATATTCGGGGAAATCACAGTCGTCAGAAATTACTGCCTCAGGATCGTAGTTACATCCCTCAGGGTTTATACATCCAGTAGGAAGACATGAGAAGAAATCACAACTACCGTCGTTAGTGTTTGCGTTTGGGTTATAGTTACATGCGCCGTTCAAAGTACATCCTTCTATGATACAGTTACCACTGTCAATAGTTGCATCTGGATTGTAGTTAGAAGCAGTTGAGTCCATACATCCTACACATGAAGTGAAGTCTAAACAAGTTGCAGGAATGATTGCGTCTGGATCGTAGTCACAAGCGCTTGGGTTCATACAACCGGCACATGAAGAGTATTCACATGTTCCGTCAGAAAACATTGCCTCTGGGTCGTAGTTACAAGCGTTTGGATTAGTACAACCAAAAGATATACAAGAGTAGAAATCACAACTACCATCGTTTGCAGTAGCATATGGGTCGTAGTTACATGCGAAAGGAAGAGTACAGCCATAAATTATACATGAATCAAAATCACATGATCCATCGTTGTCAGTAGCGTCTTCATCGAAGTTACAAGCAGATGCTTCATCACAACCAGGTACTTCGAACTCATCACATATTCCATCACCGTCAGAATCTGATGCACAGTTTCCATCACAATCGTAATACAATTCAGGTAGCTCACAATCGTCAGGGTAGATAGCATCTGCGTCGTAGTTACACGCATCCTCATTCATACATCCTGCACAAGAGGTGTATTCACAAGTGCCGTCTGAAGTATTTGCTTCTGCGTTGTAGTTACATGCAGCTAGATCCATACATCCCTCAACAACATACTCACATGAGTCGTCATCATCAGTAGCATCAGAATCGTAGTTCATCGCTGTTGCATCTGTACATCCAGCTATCTCAAACTCATCACAAATAGAGTCGCTATCAGCGTCATTCAAACAGTTTCCATCACAGTCGTAACCAGAATCAGCGAACGTACAGTCTTCAGAAGAACTAATTGTTGCTGTAGCATCGTAGTTACATGCACTTTCGTTTAGACAGCCTGCACATGAATCGTATTCACAAGATTCGTCGTCAACGTTTGCGTTTGGATCGTAGTTACAAGCAGCAGGTATGATACATCCGTTGTAGAAACAGTTGCCGCTGTCTTGTGTTGCATCAGCGTCGTAGTTGTCAGCGCTTGAGTCCATACATCCCACACACGAAGTGTAATCACATGCACCAGCTATTGTTGCTTCAGAATCGTAATCACATGCATCATCGCTCATGCAACCTACACATGAATCGTACTCACAAGAACCGTCCTCTTCTTCTGCTTCTTCGTTGTAGTTACATGCTGTTTCAATGGTACACCCGTAAACCAAACAAGAAATGTAATCACACTCTCCGTTGTCTAGTGTTGCAGTTTCATCGTAGTTACATGCTGATGAGTCGGTACATCCAGCACACGATTCTGTATCACAAGATCCGTCATCCTCAGTAGCGTCTGAATCGTAGTTACATGCGTTGCTGTTTGTACATCCATCAATTTCAAATGGGTCACAAACCCCATCGCCATCACTATCTGACACACATGACCCATCACAATTGTAGCCGGTTTCTGCAAACTCACAATCGCCAGGATAGATGGCGTCGCCGTTGTAGTTACATGCAGATGAGTTTAAACATCCAGTACAAGATTCGAACTCACATGATCCATCATCGTTGTTTGCTTCTGAACTGTAGTTACATGCTGTCATGTCAGTACAGCCGTCTACGATGTACTCACAAGAGTCGTCGTCATCAGTAGCGTTTGGCTCGTAGTTTTCAGCTGCTTCATCAGTACATCCATCAATCTCGAACTCATCACAAGTCGAGTCTCCGTCTGTATCGTTTACACAATTTCCATCACAATCATAACCATAATCAGCATATGTACAGTTGCCGTTGGGGATTGTAGCTGTCTCATCATAGTTACAAGCATCAGGATCAGTACATCCTAAACAAATAGTGTATTCACATGACCCATCATCTGTGTTTGCTTCAGAGTCGTAGTTACAAGCGTTTGAATTTGTACAACCCTCATATTCACAATCATCGTCGATCGTTGCAGTAGGGTCATAGTTGTCGGCATTTGCATCCATACATCCATAGCAAGATTCAAAATCTGTACATTGGCCAGAGATAGTTGCGGTTGGGTCGTAGTCACATGCAAGTGGATTCATACAACCTTCACATGTACTGTATTCACATGAACCGTTTTCGTAATCTGCGTCAGCATCGTAGTTACATGCGATTTCGTTAGTACAGCCAAAACTGATACAGCTAAAAAACTCACATGAACCGTCGTCCACTGTTGCTTCTGGGTTATAGTTACATGCGTTGCTATTAGTACATCCTTCTACATCTTCACCCTGAGCTAAAACTGTAGAAGTCAGCGAGGTTGAGAATAAAACCATCACAAGTGTGATGATGCTGAAGAATGTAGAATGTTTTGATTTTAATTGTGATGAGAAAATCATGTCAAACTAAATGTTAGATAAAAAGCCAAAATAGTTCGACAAAATACGATTTTTACAGGACAAACCCTACGGTTTCATCGTCAAAAAATTAGTCATAAAAACAGCCACACTCACTATGAGTAGGGCTGTCCCTAAATAGCCAGTATTTACTGGTTATTTACTTAAGTTTCTTGCTGAAATCAAGTACGCTTGGAGTTGCTATAAAGATCGAGCTGTATGTACCAACAAGTACACCAACCATCAATGCAAATACAAATCCTTTGATATTATCTCCTCCAAATGAGAAGATTGTCAGAAGTACAACAAACGTAGATAAAGACGTATTGATCGTACGACTAAGAGTACTGTTAAGTGCTTCGTTTACAAGCTCTTTGTCGTCTTTCTTGCCTCCGTAAATTCCGAGGTATTCACGAATACGGTCAAACACAACTACAGTATCGTTTATTGAGTAACCAATCACTGTCAGAATTGCAGCGATAAACGCTTGATCGATTTCCATTGTGAATGGAAGAAGCCCCCAGCATATGCTAAATACTGACAGTACAATTAGCACATCGTGTGTTGTTGCAAGCAACGCACCAAGACCAAACTGCCACTTCCTAAATCTAAATACGATGTATAAGAAGATAATGATAAGAGAGAAGATTGTAGCCTTCTTAGCACCAGCTCTAAAGTCGTCAGAAATAGTAGAATCTACTTTGTTCTCCATATCAACTGTGTGAGCTCCAAGTACAGCTAATGCGCCATCACGAGCAGCTGCGTAATCCTCATCTACAGTCTCAGCATCAGAGTTGATAAGGTAATTAGTCATCACACGTAGCTTGTTGTCAGATTCTTTAGTCTGAACAAGTGGGTTGCCAGGTGTGCCGTCCTCAGTGAAAGCAACTGAAAGTGCCTCACGTACTTCGTCAGGATTAACTGCTTCCTCAAAATTCACATCAAAGGTTCTACCACCAGTAAATTCAACACCGTAGTTAAGCCCTCTATTCATTAGAGAACCGATACCACATGCGATGATTACAAGACTCAATACGTACATAAGCTTGCGCTTACCGATAAAGTCAACACTAGTGTTAGTAAACCAATCTTTAGTGATGTTAGAAGCAAAAGTGATGCTCTTCTTGTTCTCTATACGAGAGAAGAAAATCAAACGAGTGATAATAATCGCAGAGAATAGCGAAGTGAAAATACCTATGATAAGAGTCGTTGCGAAACCTCTAATTGAACCGCTTCCGAAGCTGTATAGAACGATAGCTGTTAATAATGTAGTTAGGTTAGCATCGATAATCGCAGTGTAAGCTTTTGAGTATCCATCCTTAAGGGCTAAAGCCAAACCTTTACCATGACGCATCTCCTCACGTATACGCTCGTAAATAAGAACGTTTGCGTCAACCGCCATACCAATTGTAAGTACGATACCTGCAATTCCAGGAAGAGTTAGAGCAGCTCCTAATGCGGCAAGAGCTCCAACAAGGAAGAATAGGTTCGCAAGAAGTGCGATGTTAGAAACAAAACCAGCTCCCTTGTAGTAGAAAATCATGTAAAGAAGAACTACAAGAAGAGCGATAATGAAAGAGCTAAGACCAGCGTCAATGTTTTCTTGACCAAGTTGTGGTCCAACACTTACCTCGTCAACGATTCTAGCAGGAGCAGGAAGTGATCCAGCCTTTAGAAGACCTGCAAGATCCTCAGCTTCTGTAAGCTTGTCTGCTGTCGTTTGGTCTGAGCCAAAGCTGATCTGAGAACGTCCGTTGGTAATAGCTGAACGTACGTTTGGTGCGCTGAATACTAGGTTGTCTAGGACAACAGCGACTGCGCGGTTGTTTTGGTTTACACATTCCTCAGTCATACGACCCCAAATACCAGTTCCTTCACCATCCATAGTCATGCTTACAACTACATCACCAATTTCATCGTACGAAACTCTAGAATCAACAATGCTCTTTCCAGAAAGCACTGCCTTCCCTTTTCCACTGTCGTCTCTAATTCCGTAAAGTGCGTGAATTGGAGCGTCAGAAGAAATAGGTTTAGCACCCCACATTAAGCGAAGGTCATTTTTAAATTGCTCCTTAGCTGCTGGGTGATTTAAGATTGCGTTTACTTCAGAAGTATCTGTTGCAACTGCATAACCTACAACTGCTCCTCTACGTCCTAATTCAGGCTGAAGCATAGAAAGAAGAGGGTTCTTCTTACGAGCTTCTTCTTGAGTTAAAGTCGAATCTGCCGGAGCATCCTCACCAAATAATTCTGGGTATTGAACTGCACCTACTGCAGCGTTTGCTTCGTAAAGTCGGCCAAGGATTTCGTCGTTGAAGAACGTAGGCCAGAACTCTAGGTTCGCTGTAGACTTTAGTTGCTTTCTAGCACGCTCTCTATCGTCAATTCCAGGAAGTTCAACTAGGATACGTCCGTTCTGAAGCTTCTGCACGTTTGGTTGTGCAACGCCCAATTGGTCGATACGCTTTCTGATAATGCTCTCAGTATTGTTGATAGCAGTTTCAGCTTCAGCAGCTAGGATTTCAATAATTTCTTCGTCAGAACTCTTCGCAGGGAAGAGATCCTTTTGCTCCATGTTGTGAAAGATTCTCCAAAGCTGTGTCGGATTTTCTTGACCACTTACTTGAGTATTCCAGGCATCAGCAAAAAGAGTGATGAAACCGTCTGTAGAACTTTTTTGGCCTGCCTTAGCAGCAGAAAGAGCTTCACGGAAATCACTGTTATTAGAATAATCAGAAAGTGCAATTACTAGATCTGGAAGGCTAACTTCAAGAGTTACACTCATTCCACCTTTAAGGTCAAGACCTAAGTTTAGCTCCTGCTCTTTTACCTCTTTATAAGTGGCACCAAATACGTGGGCTTTTGCATTAACACTATCTCTTAAATACTCACGAGTAGCTTTAATAGATACGTCTTCCCAAGAAAGGCCATTTAACGCGCTATCCGCCTCAAGGCTGTCCGCAACATATGCGCCATGCTGTGCAGCTTTTGCTTCGAAGTTCTTAGAAGCCCAGTTGAACGACAACGTATAAAGTGTCGCAAGGGCAAGAGAGATCGTGAAAAACTGAATGGCAAACTTATTTTCCATAGTCAATAGGATTCAATTATAGGGCGCCAAAGATAATGAAAAAAACACTAGGTTTTACGAGGTTTTAAATGTGTAACTTGCGACTCAAATGACTTCAAATTTGCGCATACTATTCAGGGTGATTTTCAACGGATTTATATTCGCCCTATTTCACTTCACATCTGTAGCCCAAACCGATCTGTCATCACCCACTTTTGAGTTTGCTGTAATGCAATACAATGGGGGAGGAGATTGGTATTCGAACCCGACGAGTATGCCTAATTTAGTTAGGTTTTGCAATGAAAACCTCGGAATGAATATTAGCGAAGAGGTGCCTTATGTTGGAGTGGGGTCAGCCGATTTAAGTATGTATCCTTTTGTTCATATGACGGGTCATGGCAATGTGGTTTTGTCTTCATCTGAGGCTCGAAATCTCAGAGAGTATTTATCTGCAGGAGGGTTCCTCCACATCAGCGATAACTATGGAATGGACAAGTATATCAGGCAAGAAATTAAGAAGGTTTTTCCTGAGTTAGAGTGGGTGGAAATACCATTTGACCATCCAGTCTATCATCAGAAATATAATTTCACACAAGGTCTCCCTAAGGTTCACGAGCACAATGATCATCCGCCTAGAGGGTTTGGCATATTCTTCGAAGGAAGATTAGTTTGCTTCTACGATCACGAGTGTGATTTAGGCGATGGATGGGAGGATTATCAAGTCCACAGAGACCCTGAGGAAATCAGATTACTCGCTCTTCAAATGGGAGCAAATCTTGTGCAATACGCCCTAGGAGGGGATTAGAGTTTGCTGAGTTTAGGAGTAACTACGCCTTTCTCATCAATAGTTTTATTAAGCTTTAAGCCATTGAATGCCATGGCTTCGACAAGGTCGTCCCAGCTATCTTTCACACCGTAAGCGTAATCATCTCGAAGGTCGTCAAGCCGCTCTCCAGCAACCTCTGCCAAAACATCCCAATACGCTTCAGAGGTCAATCCAATTCTATCCTTCCCAAACCTATCCCACAACAACGTCATCGCCGTCGACAATGATTTTTCATGCCCGCTCACTTTCATGATTCTGCAATCGCACAAGAACGCCAGAACTGCTCCTTCGACGTAGATGGAACCCTTTCGTCCTGGAACTCCTGGTCTGTAGCCGTCGAGCCATGTGTCGAAGCTGGAGTCGGCAACCGACATGTTGAGTCGGCCTGGGTTGTTAAGGTGGCGCGAGAGGAGGACCTCTATTTTGCCGCACCAATTTTCCAGGTCTATGCATCCTGCTTCGAACAGAAATAGGTCACCCATGTATGTGGTAACTCCTTCTGCGATATAGCCGAGTTTGGAGGGGCAAGCTTTTGTGAAATTATATGGCATCCACTCGGAGGGCCTGATGCGCTTGACATTCCAGGCGTGATATAATTCGTGGGATGCAATGCTCATTAATTCGTCGTAGCCGTAGTCTGAATTGACTTTGTCTTCTGGGCCGAGTGCTATCACCGTGCTATCCTCGTGCTCCACCCCATGTCTGACTTCTATGTCTTTGGGCAACAGATATAGGAAATGGTAGAAGTCGGCGGGGAAGGTTCCGAAGTAGGCGATTTGGCTTTTGGAAAATGCAATGTGATCCTCGACAAATTTCTCTGCTCTCGGAGGCTTGCATCCATAAGACCAAACATGAAATTCCACACCCTCAACCTCATATCCTGCATGCCAAAGCTCAGGCGACGCCATCCAGGGACTATCCATGATGTGCTGCATATCACGAGCCTGCATCACGAAATTTCCACCCACCATTTCATAGGGAAGGGCCGTAGCAAGAGTCCAATCAGCTGGCACATCGCACAAACAAATCTCATAGCCCAAACCCTCGTCACCCACCTTATACAACATACAGTTCACGGGATTGACATATTGCAAATCCTCCCTCACAAAAGTCGAACCCGCATTCAAAATGTCCGCGTGAAAACCCCATTTAATCGTCGAAACCCCAGCCGGAACCTGCCATCTATGGTGATCCAATTTTTTGAGCCGAATTTCCTGTCCGTCTTGGACACCAACCATGCTAGTTATGTACTGAGCAAAGTTGCCGAGCTCATATCGGCCAGGCCTCCAGCAAGGCAGTTGAATCTCCCACAGTGAGTTTGAATCTGGGAATTGGGCTTCAAAATTCAGAGAAGACCCGGAAGAATTAATGCTGACTTTGATCAGTGATGACATCACTTAAGGGCTTGGTGAATTGGCGATCCTGTAGTGCCGTTTGGGTAGGGGATTCCTAACAGTGATGACATAGTTGGCGCAACGTCCCTAGTATATGTTTTGTCGTATGTCACGCCAGATTCAACACCTGCTCCATAGAATAAACACGGCACATGAGTGTCATATACAAAAGGACTTCCGTGAGTAGTGCCAGTTCGTCCGTAGTTCATCCAACCAGGATTTAGAACTAAAAGGACGTCTCCACAATCACCCTGTTTGTGACCTCTATAGAGGTTCATCACAATAGGATCAACGGCTGCTCGCGAAGCAAGATCGTGAGCCCCAACAGCCATGAGTACTGCTTCCTCTTCAACGCAAAGAGCGCTTACGTATCGCTGAATAATTTCGGCTGTAGCAGGCGCAGCTTTAATTGCTGCAGGATTCAAGTAAATAGAATTATTACTGATGTTTTGCACCCAATCCCTAGGGCCAAACTTAATGTCCAATTCTACTTCTAATCTATCCTGAAGGTTTCCGTGAGTCCAGTAATCTGCTGGCATTTTCATCGATTGAGATTGAGAAGGAACAGCTGCTGCCCCATGATCTGAAGTGATGAACACAGTCCAATTCCCCTCACCAATTCTGTCGTCTAATTCGTCAAAGAACCTTTCGAGCTCTCTGTCTAAACGCACGTACATATCCAGAGTCTCTTGGGCGTGAGGTCCGCATCTGTGACCCACGTAATCTGTTGCCGAAAAACTCATTGCGAGTAGGTCGCAAGCACCACCTTCACCCATGCCTTCTCCTTCAATAGCTGCTAAGGCAAAATCTACAATTAATGTGTTGCTGCCTGGTGTTGCTTTCAAAACATCGTATCCGCCATTTGCTGGCATTAGGGCGTCAAGGTTGTACGGGAATGTGGGCCTGATTTCGCCCGTGAAAGATCCCTCGTATGGGTTGTTGTCCTTCGCACATCCTGAATATGCCTCCTCGTCTAAGATCTTATCCCAACCCTCAGAACAAAGTGCTTCCGCTCGGCCTTCGTTATTGAAATCTATAACCCATTGAGGGAGCATTCTGTAATAGTATGTGCTTGAAATGAAGTGACCTAGGTTTTTGCCGAAGAACCAGTATGCACCGTCTGCCGAATGACCTGCTGGTAGTATTGCTCCTCGATCTTTCATGCTGATGCCAACAACTTTAGGGGCGTCGGCGCCCATTGTTGCGAGCTTCATTTCATCGCCAAGGGTGTTTGAGATCATGCGTCGAGGCGACATTTGGCCTGCCTTGTCGAAGATGATGGGTTTGCCGTCGAGACCGTCTATGCCGTCCACGCCAACTCCTCTGGCTTCTGAGTCGGAAGTGCAGTAGACGCTCAAGCCGGCTTCTCTGTCGTACCAGTCGTTAGCTACAATGCCGTGAATTGCTGGAGTTGTGCCAGTGAAAATAGATGCGTGACCGGGGCCGGTGAAAGTGGGGGAGTAACCGTAGTGGTGATCGAGGCAAGTAAAGCCATCATTCATAACTCTGTTAAAGCCGCCATCGCCAAAGTGCTCACCGAATCTCGAAGTGAAATCAGCTCTCATTTGGTCTATGGTGATGCCAATGATGAGTTTGGGCTCGCCGTCAGAAACGGGTAGGGGTTCTGAAGAGCTTGGGCTAGATAAAATGCCCGCGAGAATTAGAAGAGAAATCAATCCCATATTGTATCATTTTACGATTTACCCCAAACCAAATAAACAGCCCAGGCAACAGCCAAGCAAGTTAAGACGCTTACAACGATGTTGAGTATTCCCCAGATCAAATTGCCCGATTGTATCAATTTGAAGGTGTCCAAGCTGAATGTTGAAAAGGTTGAAAATCCTCCACAGAATCCTATGGCGAGCAAGGGCATCCAGAAGTTGTCCCCGCTCAATTTTTCTGCTTGAGTGAATATCAAAATTGCTAGAGATAATGTAGCCAAAACATTCGAAACCAACACCCCTACAGCTCCCGCCACAACAGATCCGCTCAACGCTGCTAGCTTGCTCACTCCGCTTCCCACAATCCATCTTGCTACACTACCCAATCCACCTCCAATAAATATTGCTACTCCGTGTCCCCAATTCATAGTACTCAGTTTAGATTCTCTTAAAAATTATGCGATAAACAACACCTCCAATAACACCTCCAACTATCCATCCACACAACACATCACCAGGGAAATGAACCCCCAAATGAATTCTAGAATATCCGATTAATAACGCCCACAATACGAGACCTATCATCCAACCTCCACACACAAGACCGCCACTAAGCAAGGCAGCCATAAGTACAGCAACCCCCATGTGATTAGCGGAATGCCCACTGACAAAACTGTACTGGCCACCCCGGTAAACCGTCCCGTCAGCCTTCTCGTACAAATGAATGTCATCAGCAAAATCGACCCTGTGCGAAGGACGCAACCTTTGAGATGTTGGCTTAAGAATATGCGACGACAATGTGTCGTTCAATCCCACACAAGCAACCACGCCAATTAGAATGATCAATCTTTGAGATAATTGCTTGTACTTTTTTAGTACTGCAAAAAGAAACACAATATATAATGGTGTCCAAGAAAGAGGTTTACTCACCCACCACATAAGTGTGTCGCCACCAGGCCAAACACCATTTATGGCGTGAAACAAAGATTCGTCTATCCCACTTAAAAACTCTAGCATTCTATTCGTAGATGCTATCTATAAGTGTTCCGTACTTTTTCTTAATAGGATCTCTCTTCAACTTTAGGGTAGGGGTCAGTTCACCACCTTCAATAGAGAATGGTTCAGGAATAATCTTAATCACTTTTACCTGCTCCCATTTCGCAAATGGTTCAACTAAGCGTTCAACTTCTTCCATAATTCTGTTGAAGATCACTTCATCACTTGCAATGTTTTCATCGCCAGGATATGGATGGTTGTGACGCTTACACCACTCTGCTACAACTCCTGGTTCAGGAGAAATAAGTGCGGCTGGATGTTTGCGGTTTTCGCCTACAACCATAACCTGTTCAATGAACAATGAAGCTTTAAGTGCATTTTCTAAAAGAGCAGGAGCGACGTATTTACCACCTGAAGTTTTGAATATCTCCTTCTTACGACCAGTGATTTTCAAGAATCCATCTTCATCGAATTCACCCTTGTCTCCAGTGTGGAACCAACCGTCCTTGATGACTTCGTCAGTTTTCTCTTGGTCTTTGTAGTAGCCTATCATGACGTTTGGCCCTTTTACTAGGATCTCGCTATCATCAGAGAAACTAATCTCCACACCGTCGATAACCTTACCTACAGTGCCAATCTTTAACATGCCAGTGTCGTTGATGGTGTTTACCGTAACTACCGGAGATGTTTCAGTAAGTCCGTATCCCTCTAGAACTGGAATGCCTGCTCCGTTGAAGAATCTAGCGAGTCTTGCTTGAAGAGCGGCCGAACCTGAGGCCACTGCCTTAATTCCGCTTAACCCTAGAGCTTCCTTCACCTTGCTGAATACTAGCTTACGAGCCATCTTCAGTTTAAAGCCGTATAGTCCACGTCCTTCTTTTTCAGGCTCCCACTCGAGCACCACACCTAATGCCCAATTAAAAATGGCAGTCTTCACGCCACCTGCTGCACGACCTTTTGCTACAATTCCATCGAAGAATTTTTCTAGCAACCTTGGTACTGCAGTGAACATAATTGGTTGTGCGTGGTTGAGGTCTTCCTTAATAGTTTCTAGACTCTCTCCGAAGTAGATATTTGCTCCCATGTACATGTACAAGTAGTGAAGCATTCTCTCAAAAATGTGACAAACAGGAAGGAAGCTCAAGACCCTCAAATCACCATCAAGTCCTTCAAGAGGAACTCTTCCTACGGCAGTAAGAGCATTCCCACAAACGTTGTCGTGAGTAAGCATTACTCCTTTAGGTAATCCAGTTGTTCCTGAAGTGTATATGATCGTTGCTAGCTCTTCCGGCTTGATGGAATCGCGACGAGAATCGAGCTCAGACTGTTGATCTTCGCCACCTGCGTCAAGTACCTTTTTCCAAGAATCAGCACCATCAACATCCTCGAAAGTGTATACACCTTGAAGGTTTGGGCAATCGCCTTTAATGGCATTCACCTTGTCTAATAATTCTTTATTTGAAACGAAGCAAAACTTTGATTCACTGTGGTTTATGATGTATTTGTAATCAGCCTCTGTCATGGTAGGGTAGATGGGTACATCTATACCTCCAGCTTGCATTATACCGTGGTCCATCACATTCCATTCGCATCTATTGTTGTGAGAAATAAGAGCAACTTTATCTCCCTTTTCCATCCCTAGAGCTATCAATCCTCTTGAAGCTCTGTCTATTTCATCTACAAACGCCTGAGTTGAATAAGTTAATCTGTTGCCACCGTTTGGCATACTCATCATAACCTCCTGAGGGCAGTTAGCTAATTGATATCTAGGAAAGTCAAAAAGTCTTGTTGGGTTTTTCATAAGCCCAAAATAGCACAGAAACCCCTTTCTCAAAGAGCCTCACCACACTTATTGCAGTACTTAGCTCCATCAGCGTGTTCATCGGCATTACAAGATCTGCATGCCTGGGTGTTTTGGTCAACTTTCTTATCTCCCTTCACCATTTCAGCACTGACTATTCCTGTTGGAACTGCGATTATAGCGTAACCAATGAGCATGATGAAGCTTGCGATGGTTTGGCCTATGACAGTGACTGGAGCTATATCTCCATAACCAACAGTTGTCACGGTTACTATCGCCCAATAAATACTCCTCGGAATACTAGTAAATCCAGATTCAGGATCTTCCACTATGTATACCAAGGTGCCTAAAATTGTCACTAGCACTAATACCGTTGACATAAACACCATGATCTTTTTTCTTGCTCCCCACAAAGCATCCCTTAGAAAGCTTGCCTCTTTGATAAAACCAACCAGCTTCAAAACTCTGAATACTCTCAAGAGTCTAAGAATTCTGATTACTCTTATGCTTGCTACTCCAGGCAATAAAATTTCCACGAAAGTTGGTAGAACACTAAGCAGATCTACTAGCCCAAAAAAGCTGAATGCATAGTTCAGTGGTTTTTTAACAGAGTAAAGCCTGAGCAAATACTCAACAGTAAAAAGCGCAGTAAAAAAGTACTCAGCTATCCTGAGTTCCTCTCCATATTTAGCACTAATGTTTGGTACTGATTCGAGAAACACAACACCTACACTAAGTAGGATTGCCCACATTAATATTACATCGAACAGTTTGCCAGTTGGTGAATCCGCCTCGAATATTATTTCGTGTAGTTTCTCTTTCAAGATACTTATTGTTTACTGATTAAAAACCACTTTCTTTTCTACAGACCCGTCACTATAGATAAAGATTAATGGAGTGTTTAGAACGATTTGGTTTACCTCTTGGCCCAAAACATTTATTACTTTAACAAGTGTTCTATTATGGCCTTGGTTGATTGTTTCAACTGAATTGTTGTGGCATTCTGCAATACACCAACCTTCACTATCGTATTGTCCACTTCCATCTCCAGGATCTATACATTCACCGCTTATACAGTTCCAAGATTCAACTATAGAACCACAAGCAGCGTTACAAGCTAAAAGGCTCATAAACTCTCCATTTCCATCCTCAGGATCATAGCATTCACCACTCATACAGTCGTAAGAGGGTTCGATAATAGTGCACGCACTTATACACCAAGCTTCGCTATCATATTCTCCCGAGCCATCACCTGGGTTATAGCAATCTCCGTTTTCACATGTCCAAGTAATTGGAATTACAACACAATTAGAAACACATGAGTTAAGGTTGCTGAATTCACCAGAACCATCTCCAGGATCATAGCAATCTCCATTCATACAATCCCAGCTTTCAGATGCTGAAGTACAAGCATTAATACATGCTGATTCTGAGCTGTATTGTCCCGATCCATCACCAGGATCATCACAATCACCATTTGTACAATTCCAAGTTGGATTTACTTCAGAATTAACACAAAATTCATTTGATTCTGAGAACTCATAATTTGCATCTGTTGCAATAAGACTAGCTAGAATATTGCCATCACTTCCTATTATGTCGTAGTCCCCATTTAAGCCACAAGAAAACTGCTCTCCGTTCATACCGTCTCCGTAACTGTCATTAACAGTAAAAGTGTAGCAACCATTAGTTAAGCACCATGAATGTTCAAAAACTTGAGGCTCTGGATTCATTGTTGTCGCTGTGTTACCTCCTTGATAAAATCCTTCACCTACAGAATAAATAGTATTTCCATTGCTGTCTTCTATTTCCCATGAAATTTCAATCCCGTAACAATCTGGCAAAAATGCAAGAGTTACTTCATTTGCAAAACATGGGTATTCACAAGAGCCATCGTCAACAATAGCGTCGGGGTCGTAGTTTATTGCCTCAGGATCAGTGCATCCTGGCGCTCCTCCGCAATACATTCCTGGATGAGTCATTACTCCAGTGTTGTTTGGATCTAGCCAAGGCTTTAGTTGATCGTTAGAGTTATTTCCCATTTGATCCCAGCTATACCATAACTTTCCATAAATATCCGGATTGTTTGGACTCCAACAGTATGATGAACCTCCTGTAAGGTCACCAATTATTAATCCGTTTGAATCAAAAATTGGGGAGCCTGAAGATCCTCCTTCAGTTACTCCTTGATCAGTCACAGTTTGAGCCCAATAAACTAACCAGTGAGTATTGTTGTTTCCTCCACCTCCAAGTCCACCTGCGGATTGTAAAGTTGAAGTGTATGTACTAATCTTCATTATATCACCAGCTGGATGATGCAAGCTTACACCTGAGCTAGATGGTGATGATGAGCGATTCCACCCAGCAAAATATGGATTAAAATCAGGTGCTGAGTTCAGCTGTACTAAGAAAAAATCAGAATCTCCATTACTTCCTTCCCCACCACTATTAGAAACCAAAGAACATCCAGTTATTGCATCATAACCTGGAGAAGTCCCAGGATTCGAACATCCATTACTTAAAAAATTAAAGTAAAAAATGCATTGGTTTAGATAAGATGAGCTGATATTTCCACCATTAAAGCAGTGGTCAGCAGATAGCACATATGGTGTGCAGTTATTAGCTGTGTTATTTATCAATGCTCCCGAGCAGAACCCAGCACCACCGCCACTAATAATTTGTATTCTACAAGTAGATTTCTTTTGGTCATCCCAATTATTACCCTCAGGACAATTTGCGTTTACTTCACAATCTTGTGATGCCCCAAATCCTATCCCTCCACTTTTATAAGCGTAGGCTAGCTTTTCTATGTTTATTGAAGGAAGTTGTTGTTGGTAGTTTGGTTGGAAATATTCAAGAATAATTTTATCCCCTTCAATTAATTCAGTAGCATAAAGCCCTGAAGTATGGACATCTTCATAGGTAAAAGGACCTGCTATTTGGTCTTGAGAAGGATTGTAAATTATTAGCTCTCCTCCAAAAGGGATATTAAATTCATCGTAATACAGAGAGATAGCTTTCGCTCCAGTAGATTGAATGCCTAGACGCCAAACTGAACCATTTATAAGTTCAGTTTTTTCACCTTGTTCAAAGAGATCAATATCGAGCTCAATAATTTTAGCGAACTCAAAATAATCCCCGTTTTTACCATTTAACTCATCTTCCTCAATAGTTGGAACATCAATCTCAATAAATGATACATCCCCACTTATCTCAGTTTTTGAAGTTAAAAAAGTAAACTGCGCTGATACAGATGTTGAAAGAAATAAAAGGGCGGTTAAGATAAAAGTATTAGTACGTAGGTTCATTATTCTTCTTCTTCAGGATGTTAATCTCTAAAGAATGAAGATACTACTAATTCCTTTGAACCTTTTGTGTGAACGTAAAATCCTTCACCAGACTTAACTCCCAGACGACCAGCAGTTACCATGTTTACCAGCAGTGGGCATGGCGCATACTTCGAAGAGCCCAAACCATCCTGCAACACCTCCATTATCTTCAAGCAAACATCCAACCCTATAAAATCAGCAAGCTGCAATGGCCCCATTGGATGTGCCATCCCCAGCTTCATCACCGTATCGATCTCCTCAACTCCAGCAACACCCTCGTTGAGCGTAATGATGGCCTCATTGATCATCGGCATCAGGATTCGGTTTGCCACAAACCCCGGGTAGTCATTCACTTCAACCGGTACTTTACCGAGGGCTTCACTTGCGCTCATCACAGCAGCGCAAGTTTCGTCGCTCGTTCTATATCCTCTGATGATTTCAACCAGCTTCATGATTGGCACTGGATTCATAAAGTGCATTCCAATCACCTTTTCAGGGCGTGAAGTAGCCGCAGCAATTTTAGTAATTGAAATAGAAGACGTGTTAGTAGCTAGAATGCAATCAGCAGGCGCAGCCTCGTCAATTGTCTCAAAAATCTTCAGTTTTAGGTCAACATTTTCAGTCGCAGCTTCAACTACTAAATCGGCATTCGACACAGCATCAGCTAAATCAGTAGAAGTAGTGATATTTGCAAGAGTAGAAGCTTTCACATCCTCAGTGATTCGCTCCTTTGTTACAAGACGACCTAAGTTTCTGTGTATAGTAGCGATCGCTCTCTCAAGAGCTTCTTCCGAACGATCGATAAGAACTACTGTATGACCCTTTTGCGCAAAAACGTGAGCAATACCATTGCCCATTGTCCCAGCTCCGATTACTGTAATGTTGTTCATCTTACTTTTTCTTAGACTCTTTTTTAGCCTCTTTCTTTACTTAAGCCTCCTTTGCCGGCTCTTCCTCGTCAGCTTCTAGTGGGAATGCATTCTTAGAAAGTAGAATGTTGTACCACTGAACTAGCTTCTTTAAATCAGAATTGTAAATTCTATCGTGATCCAAATCAGCAACAACAGAATCGACAAAATCTTTAATCTCCTGAGCAGAAGATGAGTTGTGTCCAGGTGCCTCTGCTCCCTTAGACTTTTTGTGCATGTTGTTGAGAATGTCTCTGAGAGATACATCTTCTTTCTGAGTGTACATAGTAATATCCCCCAGGCTGCTTACTCTTGATGAGCCTGGTACGCTAGAACGCTTACCGTCGAGCATAGATTCTACAACTAAGTTCTTGGTAGATGATGCGATCACCTTGTATAAACCGGGCTTACCCGCTAATGCTAGAATTTCTGAAATTTTCATTCTTAAAATTTGAATGGTGCGAAAGTACGAATAACTATTGCTTGAATGGTGGGATGCTTTTAAGGATCTCCACTGGCGAGTTTATATCTGTCGCTAAGGCATAGTGTTGATTTCCATTTGTTAGAAGGAGGTATGGCACATTTAAGACCAAATTATATCTCGCAGCCTGATCCAAAGTGTCCTGAGACAATTTCACATTTGGCGCCTTACACTCTGCAAGCAAAACCGGCTGCCCCTCATTATTGTAACAAACTAAATCAGCCCTCTTCTCCACACCATTTAGAGTCAATCTGTGCTCAACAGCCATCAACCCCATTGGGTAACCCAAACTTCCGCTCAAATACGCGATTAAATGCTGCCTCACCCATTCCTCTGGCTCCAACTTCAACCACTTTCTCCTAACCAAGCACTGAATTTCATCGTGCTTTTCTCCACTCCTCGCGAGCAAAGTTGGGCGGGGGAAATTTAGTTCAGGTTGATCTGCAATTCTTGACATGCCGTAAAGGTAGTTATACATAAATTAGCACTATGGCGCATCAGCAGATTATCAGGGAGATTAAGGCGGGTAAATTTGAGCCTATTTATGTGCTCCATGGCGATGAGCCTTTTTTCATTGAGGATATAACCCAAACCCTCAAAAAACGCGTCGTCGACGAGGCTTCGAAAGATTTCAATGAAACCATACTCTACGGCCGCGACGTCGAACTCAGCGAAGTCCTAGCGGCAGCCCGAAGATTTCCGATGATGGCTGAACGCCAGCTAGTCATGGTCAAGGAAGCCCAAGACCTCAAGTGCTGGAGACGCAAGGACGAACTAGCTCAGCTAGAAGCCTATGCTGAAAATCCGGTTGGGTCTACGGTTCTGGTTTTGGCATATATGAATAAGAAGATCGATGGGAGAATCAAGGCGGTCAAAACCCTGAGTAAAAATGGCGTTCTATTCCTGAGTGAAAAGGTCCGCGATTACAAACTCGCCCAGTGGATTCAAGGATACTCTCGTGATGAGGGCCTCGATATCGAACCCAAAGCAGTTCAGATGCTAGCCGATTATTTGGGCAATGACCTGCGTAAGGTTTGCAATGAACTTACTAAGTTGAAACTCGTGATGAAGGGTGCGAAAGTGACTTCTGAAGACGTAGAAAAACACATTGGTATCAGTAAGGAGTACAATATTTTCGAACTTCAAAAAGCCCTTGGAACGAAGAATATCGAGAAGGCTACACGCATTGTCAATCACTTCGAGGCAAATCCTAAGAACAATCCCATTGCCATGGTAGCTCCTATTTTATTGAGCTATTTTAATAGGGTTTTTGTCTTCCACGGACTCAAGGATAAAAGTCAATCTTCTGCAGCAAAGGCAATGTCTTGTAGCCCTTACGCAGTAAAGGAATACGCGTCTGCAGCGCGCCTGTATCCACCTGCTAAAATTGCTAGAATTTTCGGATATTTACGAGAAGCAGATAGAAAGTCAAAGGGGCAAGGGAATGCAACTACAACAGATGGAATGTTGTTGAGAGAAGCTGTGTTTAAGATTCTACATTAGAGGTGGGATTGAGTTTGGCATTATCTATGCTAAATTGCAAGCATGAAAATTCAGAAGCTATTTAGCGCTGCAGCTGCGGCATTATTCTTAACCTGCTCAATGAGTCTTGTGGCTCAGGATGATAATCTAGTTCCTAACGGTGGATTCGAAGACACGAACATTAAAAAGCTCAAGTCTTACGGTCAGATGGAAGAATTCTGTATGGATTGGTTCGCTGCGACAGATGTGAATGCAGATGTGTTTGGCGAAGGAGCAAAGGGTGATAAGGTGGGTATTCCGGTAAACAACTACGGTAAGCAAGAGCCTGCTGGAGGATTGTGTTACGCTGGGATCCGTGCTTACTCAAAAGATCCAAAGCTTAAGAGAAATTACCTTGAAGTAAAACTTCCTCAACCACTTGATAGGGATGTGATGTACTGCGTTTCATTTGATATCAGCTTGGCTGATCTAAGTCGCTATGCAGTAAATGACATCGGTGTAATAATTAGCGATAGAAAGATCGAACAGCCAAACAATGGAGATATGATCCGCAATGCTGACATCAAGCACAAGACTAATAAAGTATTCCAGTACATGGAAGGATGGGAGAAGTTTTGCGGTACTTTTGTTGGAACAGGTCAAGAGGAGTACATCTTAATCGGAGGTTTTGGTGGAAGAAATAGTATGGATATTGAAAAGGTTAGCCGTCCATCAGGCATTTCTGGCGCTGTTGTGAACCACGCTTATTACTACATAGATAACGTGAGCATTGTAGAAATTCAAGCAAAGTCTCAATGCAAGTGTTCTAAGGCTGATGAAAGAGATATGGATCTTGTTTATGGATCTTCTTCAGTTGTTGATGAGGATATGTCAGACGATGAAAAGATTAAGGCAAGTGTTGTGTACTTCGCTTTCTTAAAGCGTACTCCTACAGGAGCGGGAAAGACTACCGTGAATACTGTAATTGACGTGTTAAAGGCAAACCCTGACATGACGATCAATATTATTGGTCATAGTGATGACGATGAGCGTTCAGAGGGAGCTGTTAATCCTAGATACAAGAGAATAGGTAAGAACAGAGCAGATCAAGTTAGACGTCTAATGGAAGCAGCTGGAATTGCTTCTGCTAGAATAACTGTAACAGATATGTCTAATATGGATCCTGCAAATACTCGCGACAGCGAAATTAGTAGAGCCCAAAACAGAAGGGTTACTTTCGAATTGAAATAATCTCTGTAGATTGATTTTGAAAAAGCCACTTCGGTGGCTTTTTTCATGCATGTAATTTCACAAAACTAGTAGTGAACCTTGATGCGGTACTCACGTGGCACAAGCATCATAGCTATGTATGCAATTGTGAAAAGGATAATCATAGCAAGAACTGAATTGTGCATAGAACCGGTGATACCCTCAATGTATCCCCATCCAAACATGCCAATTATCAATCCCCCTTTTTCAAGCACTTCGTAGAAACTGAAGTAAGACGCAGGATCGTCTGTATCTGGGAGAATTTTAGAATAGGTAGCTCTGTTGAGGCTTTGGGTTCCGCCCATCAAGAATCCAATTCCACCAGCAACAAAGTAGAATCCAATTTTATTTGTTGCAAAGAAGTAGGCACAAAGGCACAGTAATGCCCAACCGATTATACACGCAATAAGTGCTCTAATATTTCCAATGTTCTTACTCAATGCACTTACTCCAAAAGCGCCTGGTATTGCGAGGAAATTAACCACGAAAATGGTTATGATTAATTCTGAATCAGATAACCGCACTTCTTTAATCCCAAAGCTAGAAGCCATCAACATAATGGTTTGGATTGCCATACTCATAATGAAGAAGGCAAATAGATATCTGGTCAAATGCTTGGTGCCTTTCAAATCCCTAGCAACACCTCTAAGCTCTTTAAATCCCTGCAGTAAAATGTTGCCTTGTAAGTCTTTTTTCTCAATATCTGGAAGTGCATTGAATGTGACATGAGCAAACCCAAACCACCAAATGCCCACCAAAACAAATGAGAATGTCGTCATATGTGGGCCAATCCCCATGATCATTCCAGAGCATATAACTAGAATAATAAGTGAACTCCAATAGCCCATTGCATAACCTCTAGCGCTCAATCTGTCGTGTTCTTCTCTAGGTGCTATTTCAGGTAAATATGCATTGTAAAATCCAACTGACCCCCAGAATCCCAAGCTTGCTAAGAAGAAAGGAATCATGCTTAGTTCAAGCTGATCTGCGTCAAACCAATAAAGGCCAATGCACCCTGCTGATCCCATGTAGCAAAATATCTTAAGGAAGAACTTTTTCTTTCCTGCAAAATCAGCCATTCCACTCAGTAGTGGACTAAGAATGATCACTGCTACGAAACTAGCGGCAAGCACGTAGCTATAAAGTTCAGTGTTTATGAATTCTCTTCCAAAAAAGGTCACTACGTCGTCAACGACCATCCCGTTTTCATCCTTGGTTGTTGTAACGGCATTGTAGAAAATCGGAAATATCGCAGTCGTAATTACTAGTGAGTAAACGTTGTTAGCCCAATCGTAAACAGCCCATCCCCACTTTACTCTTTCGTCACCTGTTTTGTTGAGAAGTTGAAACATGTTGCCAAGATAAGTGATGAGGTGGGATTACCTTTGTGGACGATGAATAATTATGATGTAATTGTTGTTGGCGGCGGTATAGTTGGAGCTGCAACGTTCTATAAAATGCAGAAAAGGTTTCCAGATAAAACCATGCTTCTCATTGATAAAATGGATAAGCTGGCTGACCACCAAACTGGTAATAATTCTGGAGTTATTCATTCGGGTTTGTACTACAAGCCTGGGTCTCTTAAAGCGGACAATTGCGTGCGCGGTAGGAGGGCGCTTGTGAAGTTTGCTAAGGAGTACAATGTGCCACACGATGTTTGCGGTAAGGTTGTAGTGGCAGCAGATGAAAGTGAAATGCCAAGGCTTGATAAGATTCATGGAATTGGTATGCAAAACGAGATCGAGGGACTCGAAAAAATTTCAGTTGAGCAACTCACTGACATTGAGCCTCATTGTAAGGGTGTTGGAGCTCTTTGGGTTCCTTGTACAGGTATTATAGATTTCAGAGCTGCTACTGAGAAAATGGTGGAAGTGGGACTGGGTATCCAGGCAAAGTCAGCAGTGCATTTGAGCGAGGAGGTTTTAGATTTTGAGACCGATGGAGATGCGACTGTGGTGAAAACAAATAAGAGGTCTTACAGAGCGGATAAGCTTATCGTATGTGGTGGTCTTCAAGCCGATAGACTCGCTAGAAAAGACGGTGTAAAACTCAAGGAGAGAGTTGTAGGATTCCGTGGTGATTACTACGAACTAAATGACCATGCTAAACACAAGGTTCGCAACCTCATTTACCCCGTTCCCAACCCTGATTTTCCATTCTTAGGAGTTCACTTTACTCGAATGACTAACGGCGAAATCGAATGCGGCCCTAATGCAGTTTTCACTTTCAAAAGAGAGGGTTACGGAAAGACTGATTTCAACCTTAGGGACACTGTTGACGCTCTTGGTTACTCTGGAACTTGGAAGTTGTTCTTCAACAATATGTCGTTTGGTATAAATGAATACAGAAGAGCCTTCAGCAAGAGGCTATTCTTAACGACTCTTCAGCGACTAGTTCCGTCGTTAACCATGGATGATATTCGTCCTGGAAGGTCTGGTGTGAGGGCATTGCTTCTAAACACTGCTGGTGATACTAGAGATGACTTCAGAATAGAAACTACTGACCGAAGTATACACGTGCTTAATGCGCCTTCGCCTGCTGCGACTGCTTCACTTGCTATAGGTGATTACGTTGCTGATAGATTTGCTGAGAATTTCAGCTAGCCTCTAATTAATCGTAAAGGTGTGGGTGTCTCCACAAACTAACTCTACTGATGCATCCCAGTCTGGGTTTAAGTCACACCCTATCTGCTCTAAAGTCGTAAGTTGATCGTTCAGGTAAGCGTCTGAATTACAGTTTGCGCTTAAGTCGTACGAGCCTGAAAATAGAGTAACCTCTATGCTTTGATTGCCCAAAACGTGTCTTACGTCTCCATCTGTAATGGTCACATCGCAATTACAGTAACCATCATTTACGAATGTGATTACAGGTCTCTCTCCTGGGCAAAGATCACATGAGTGAAATGCAATTGCTAAAATTGCTAATAGGGTTGCGTTCTTGATGAAGTTCATTTCTGGGCAGTATAGGTGCGAATAAGAAGCTAAAATTAATCCCTCGAATCGCTGTGATTTGAGGGATTAGAAGTAGTTCTCAACTAATAACGTGTTAATAGCGAGGTTATTTCTCTATCATTTCTTTTAATAAATCGTAGTTCTTTTGAGATTGCTCCTGCATTGCACTTTTCATGAGGTAGAACATAGAACAGTAGAATGTGCTAGTACCCTCATTATATGTATGCGTTGTTATTGTACATGGATTGCTTCCCTCGAACAGCACTTGTACAGTTCCATTGAAAAAATCTGTTTCCATATCAAAGGTGAATTCTTCGTTCTCCTTGAATACGGTTAGTGTTTCTACAAATTCAATTCCCTGTCCTTCGTTTTCAAATTTCATCAGAAACTTTGATCCTGGCTTATGCGGCTCACCTTCTAAAAATCTCATACCCCTGATAACCTATTAACCATTCGTGTGCTCTACTCTCGTCTGTAAACGCTGCGAATGCTTCTTCTAATGTGCAATCGATTTCAATTGAGTTAGTATAAGAATAACTTGGGTGGAGTAGTCCTATGCTGAAGAAGCCCAAAAGAACTACAACAACTGTCAGTAGAAAATATTTAAGTACTTTTTTCATGATTCAAGAGTTACGTAAATGTAGTAATTTGGTTCGATGAGATTTATTTTAAGTATTGCATTTTCTCTTTGTGTAGGTTTTACTTCTTGTCGAAAGGATGAAATTAATTCTGGCAATGATCCCAATTTTACGATTGTTGCCCACGAAGATGATGGGTTTGACAACTTTAATAGGAAGGTGGTTGTTTTTGGTATTCCTATTTATGCCAAAAAGAGAGTGGAGGACGATAGACTTCTACATGCGGCTAATATTCTAGCTCAGTACCTAGATAATGACGAGGATGGGGTAGTGGATAATCAGCTTGTTCTCGATGCAATGCTAGATGTGAATGCATTTATGGTGATGTGGAAAAACCAAACAGATTTGATCTTGATGTCACCTCCTGATGATATGGTAGGCCAAGATTTAGGTAATGACGAGACGATTATCGATTGGTATAGTAATGGCCAGCAAGGTCAGTTTGACGCCTCATTAGAGGAGGTGCTTCATATTATTACTCACGCTGGATATGCGAATGCTTATCCAGAGATTTTTGGTGAGGAAGAAGGTAGCTCGCTTTGCGATGCGATGGACATTGCTCGTGGTGGCCAGTTTTTTGAAATTCCGGGAGATTATCCCGATGAGGCTTGGTACCACTATGATGATGAGACCTGTGACTATGGCTGTATGGCCACGGAATATATTTACTGGGCTCTGACTTCGATTCTAGGAGCTCAGGAGTCTAGGGCTGATGAAATTAATCACGAGTGGGAGCTACATACTGCTGAGTTGGTTGAGAGTACGGATGTGGCGGTGTATGAGTTGTTGACGGCTGAAGAGTATGCCTTCCCGACTGTACTTCCGGATGGTGGGTATATGGATTAGGGGGGATTACTCGCTTCGCTCGTGATCCTGCATTGGGGGTGCTTCGAAAGAAAGCCGACCTGTGCTTTGCACAGATCTCACCTTTTTTTATTCTTCCTTTTAAAAAAGCAAGCTTTTTACAATCCAGAATAAAAAAAGCCGACTCATTGAGTCGGCTTTCTTTCGTCGGGGCGGCAGGATTCGAACCTGCGATCTCCTGGTCCCAAACCAGGCGCCTTAACCGGGCTGGGCCACGCCCCGATCGTTTAAAGCGGTGGCAAATATACGTCCTTTCTTTCTATCGCAAAGTTTTGGGTTGATTTTTAATTTAGAATCTTGACCGAGATTATAGATCTCGTAAATGGGTGTGCTTACAAAACAAAAAGACGAGCTTCGCTCTGCTCACCTCTTGTTTTTAATGCATTCAATCTTCTCCTCAAAGCCTTTGGCTTTATTCGAATCTTTCTGCATTAAAAACGCCCGCTATTGCAGGCGTCTTTTTGTTTTGTGCGGAGAGACCGAGATTCGAACTCGGGAGGCGATTGCTCGCCCACAGCTTAGCAGGCTGCTGTATTACCACTCTACCAC
>PBNL01000013.1 GCA_002723115.1 Methanobacteriota archaeon
CGAATCCGTATAAAAACGGACGAAGAGGTCGAACTCATTCGCGAGAGTTCTTTGCTTGTTGGGAGAACTTTAGCAGAAGTAGCTGCACTGATTAAACCTGGTGTAACTACTCTTCAGCTAGATGCCATTGCTGAGGAATTTATCCGAGACAATGGTGCCGAACCAGGCTTTAAAGGGTATGGAGGATTTCCAAACACTCTTTGTGCCTCGCTGAATGAAGCTGTTGTTCATGGGATACCAAATGATCGTCCACTTGTGGACGGTGATATAATATCTCTTGACTGCGGTGTGCTAAAGAATGGATTTTATGGGGATAGCGCTTACACCTTTGAGGTGGGAGACGTTGCTCCTGAAATTCAAAAACTGTTAGCAGTTACAAAGGAATGCTTAACCCTTGCCATTGAGCAGGCAGTTACGGGGAAGCGCATTGGCGATATTGGTGCAGCAGTTCAAACACATGCCGAAGCAAATGGCTACGGTGTTGTAAGAGAACTGGTAGGACACGGATTGGGGAAAGAACTCCATGAAGCTCCTGAAGTACCCAATTATGGTCGCCGTGGAAACGGCCCTCGTTTAGTAGACGGTATGGTACTGGCTATTGAACCGATGATCAATCTTGGAACTCGTGAAGTACTCACGGATGAAGATGGTTGGACAATTGTAACTAAAGACAGATTAGTTAGCGCTCATTTCGAACACGATATCGTTGTTAGAAAGGGGAAAGCTGACGTTCTCTCATCTTTTGATGAAATAGAAAAAGTAATTAATAAAACGAAATAGGTCGTAAAAAAAAGTTAGCCCATGGCGAAACAAGCATCGATCACGCAAGACGGAACAATCTTGGAAGCATTGTCAAACGCAATGTTCCGAGTTGAGTTAGAGAATGGCCACGTAATAACGGCCCATATCTCTGGTAAGATGAGGATGTACTACATCAAGATTCTACCAGGCGACCGCGTGAAAGTTGACATGTCTCCTTATGATTTAACAAAAGGACGTATCACATTTCGTTACAAGAACTAAAACTAGGACTGCTTATTATGAAAATTCGAGCATCACTAAAAAAGCGTACTGCAGATTGTAAAATCGTGCGCCGTAAAGGACGTCTTTACGTAATTAACAAGAAGAACCCTAAAATGAAGCAACGTCAGGGTTAATCCTGACTGCTCAACTATTTTATACACATGGCACGTATAGCAGGTATAGACATTCCACGAAATAAGCGTGGAGCGATTTCATTAACGTACATCTACGGCGTTGGTCGTAGTCGTGCGATTAAAGTATTAAAAGAAGCAGGAGTTGATTCTAATAAGAAAGTCCAAGATTGGAACGATGACGAGATCGGTAAGATTCGTAGCATCATCGGTTCTAGCTTCAAAGTAGAAGGTGAACTTCGCTCTGAGGTACAATCTGATATTAAACGTCTTATGGATATCGGTTGTCAACGAGGTATCCGTCACCGTAATGGTCTACCATTACGTGGACAACGCACTAAGAACAATTCTAGAACTCGTAAGGGTAAGAGAAAGACCGTTGCGAATAAGAAGAAGTAATAAAAACTAAACTTGTCCTTCGGGACTGATCACCTAAAAACTCTGATTATGGCAAAAAGCGCCAACAAGAAGAAGAAAGTAAAAGTGGACTCGGTTGGAGAGGCTCACATTCACTCTTCTTTTAACAACATCATCATTTCCCTGACAAATACGACAGGGCAAGTGATTTCCTGGTCAAGTGCAGGAAAAATGGGATTCCGTGGATCTAAAAAGAACACTCCTTACGCTGCTCAGTGTGCTGCAGAAGATTGTGGTAAAGAAGCAATGGAGTTTGGTCTTAAAAAGGTTCGCGTATTTGTAAAGGGCCCTGGAGCTGGTCGTGAAAGCGCAATCCGTACCCTTCATAATCTTGGAATCCAAGTTACTGAGATTGTCGACGTAACACCACTTCCGCACAATGGTTGTCGCCCACCAAAGCGTCGCCGCGTTTAATCCTATTTAACTAAAGAATTTAAGAAAAATGGCACGTTACCGCGGACCCAAATCAAAAATTGCCCGTCGATTTAAGGAGGCAATATTCGGACCAGACAAAGCTCTTGAGCGTCGTACTTACGGTCCTGGACAACATGGAAATGCTCGTCGTCGTAAAAAAGACTCAGAGTACTCTATTCAGCTTGCTGAAAAGCAGAAAGCTAAATACACATACGGCATCCTAGAGAAGCAATTCTCTAACATGTATAAAGCAGCTAACGCAAACACTGGAATTACCGGTGAAGTTCTACTACAGATGTGTGAAACACGTTTAGATAACGTTGTTTACCGTTTGGGTTTAAGCCCAACACGTAGTGGTGCTCGTCAGCTAGTATCTCACCGTCACGTTACTATCAATGGTAAGGTGGTAAACATCCCTTCATGCAAGGTTCGCCCTGGTGATGTAGTGGGTGTTAGAGAAAGAAGTAAGTCTCTCGAAGTGATCGCAAACTCACTAGGTTCAAATACACAAAGCCATGATTGGTTAAACTGGGATAGCTCAGCTATGTCAGGAACTCTAGTTAGCGTACCAACAAGAGAGCAGATTCCTGAAAACATCAAGGAGTCTTTAATCGTCGAACTTTACTCTAAGTAATCTAGAAACGCAATATCTATGGCTATTCTCGATTTTCAACAACCGGACAAAGTGATCATGTTAGACTCTACGGAGAATAACGGTCGTTTTGAATTCCGTCCTCTTGAACCAGGATTTGGTATCACTGTAGGAAACGCACTTCGTCGCATTCTTCTTTCTTCGTTAGAGGGATTCGCTATCACATCGATTAAAATTGATGGGGTAGACCACGAATACTCAACAATTAAAGGTGTGATGGAGGATATGACTGAATTGATTCTTAACCTTAAGCAGGTTAGATTCAAACGTCAAATCGAAGACACTGATATGGAAACTGTAAATGTTTCTGTAAAAGGAAAGACATCATTAACTGCTGGAGACTTAGGTAAGTTTACATCGGCATTCCAAGTGATCAATTCTGACCACTTAATCTGCCGCATGGAAAAGGGTGTTGAACTTAACATGGTACTAACTATAGGTAAAGGCCGTGGTTACGTTCCTGCTGAGGAAAACACTCGTACTGATGCGCCAATTGGAACGATTGCTATGGATAGCATTTTCACGCCAATTCGCAACGTGAAGTACGAAATAGAAAACTACCGTGTAGAGCAAAGAACTGACTACGAGAAGTTAATTATCGAACTTGATTGTGATGGATCTATCACACCAAAGGATGCGCTTCAAGAGGCAGCAAAGATTCTTATCCACCACTTCATGCTATTCTCTGACGAGCGTATTACGCTTGAGTCAGATGAGCAAGTAGAAGCAGAGGAGTTTGATGAGTCTAGTCTACACATGCGTCAGCTACTTAAGACCAAACTTTCGGACATGGACCTAAGTGTTCGTGCTCTTAACTGTCTTAAAGCAGCTGATATCGATACTCTAGGTGACCTTGTGTCATTTAATAAGAACGACCTTCTTAAGTTCCGTAACTTCGGTAAGAAGTCATTAACTGAGCTTGAGGAGCTAGTAGAAGGAAAAAACCTTGCATTCGGTATGGATGTAAGCAAATACAAATTGGATAAGGAGTAAGCTATGCGTCACGGAAAGAAATTCAATCATTTAAGTCGTAAGTCAGCTCACCGTAAGGCGATGCTTTCTAACATGGCTTGTTCTCTAATTGAGCACAAGCGCATTTCGACTACTGTTGCTAAAGCAAAGGCACTCAAGAAATACGTAGAGCCACTTGTAAATCGTTCTAAGGACGATTCTACTCACAGCCGTCGTGTTTGCTTCCGTTACCTTGCAAGCAAAGACGCAGTAACTGAGCTATTCCGCGAAGTTGGACCTAAGGTTGCAAACCGTGAAGGTGGTTACACTAGGATCATTCGTACTGGAAATCGTCTAGGCGATCATGCTGATATGTGTCTTATCGAACTTGTAGACTTCAATGACCTATATGGTAATGAAGCTAAGAAGAAAAAGACTCGTCGTTCTCGTAGAGGAGGAGGTACAAAGGTTGAAGCTGCTGCACCTGTAGTAGAGGATGCTGTAGTAGTTGAAGAAGCTGTTGCTGAAGAAGCACCTGCTGCTGAGGAGTCTGCATCTGAAGCTGTTGCAGAAGAAGCACCTGCTGTTGAGGAGGCTGCACCTGAAGCTGTTGCTGAAGAAGCACCTGCTGCTGAGGAGGCTGCACCTGAGGCTGTTGCTGAAGAAGCACCTGCTGTTGAGGAGGCTGCACCTGAAACTGCTGCTGAAGAAGCACCTGCTGCTGAGGAGGCTGCACCTGAAGCTGCTGCTGAAGAAGCACCTGCTGCTGAAGAAGCTGCACCTGAGGCTTCTGAAGAAGAAGAGAAGAAAGAAGACGAATAAATTAGTTTATCCTGATATTGCAAAGGGTACCTTATGGGTGCCCTTTGTTTGTTTTACGTTTATAAATTCTTTTTTAATGTGAGTCAATTTCATTGGGTCACTAAAGCCATAGAAGTATCTTTGCATCATGCAAGGACTACGTCGCTCAAATTCTCCAGCAATCCTACTTTTAGAGGACGGAACAGTGTTTGAAGGAAAGGCTCTTGGAGCTCAAGGAACATCTGTAGGAGAGATCGCATTCAATACTGGAATGTACGGTTATCAAGAAATTTTTACTGACCCAAGTTATCACAAGCAAATGCTTGTTATGGCAACACCGCATATTGGTAATTATGGAGTGCATGAAATAGAGGTAGAATCTGATGGAATTAAGGTTGCTGGAATTGTAGTTAGAAACTTTTCTACGATTGCAAGCAGGGTAGGTGGATCAGGTACTCTTCAAGATAATTTAGAAGCAAGTGGAACAGTAGGTATCAGTGATGTAGATACTAGAGCGCTTGTTAGGCATATACGTATGAATGGAGCAATGAACTGCATTCTATCTACAGAGGAATTCGATGTAGAAAAGCTTAAATCACAACTTTCTGAAGTGCCTTCGATGGAGGGACTTGCCTTAAGTAAAGAAGTTAGTGTGACTGAAGCGTATGATTTTAATGAGATCAAAGATGGGCATAGAATTGCTCTTCTAGATTTGGGGTTAAAGAGAAGCATTGCCTCTTGTCTTGCAGAAAGAGGATGCGATATCAGAGTATTCCCTTGGGATTCAAAAGCTGAGGATTTGTTAGCGTGGAACCCTGATGGGATAATGTTGAGTAATGGACCTGGAGATCCTTCTGCTATGCCAAACGTTAAGGAAGAAGTTGCTAAACTTGTTGACTCAGGGTTGCCAGTGTTTGGTATATGTCTAGGGCATCAGCTACTTTCTCTAAGCCAGGGATTGCAAACTGAGAAGATGCACAATGGTCACAGAGGAGTAAATCATCCTGTTAAGAATTTGATGACGGGTACTTGTGAGATTACATCGCAAAATCATGGATTCGTTGTAAGCCATGAATCCCTTGAGCAGAACACAGATGTTGAGTTAACTCACATTCATTTAAATGATGATACAGTTGCTGGAATTAGACTTAAGGGTCGTCCGGTGTTTAGTGTTCAATATCACCCTGAAGCATCGGCAGGGCCTCATGATAGTAGGTACTTGTTCGATGATTTTGTTTCATTAATTGAGGAGTATAAAAAAGTAACGGCTTAGCATGAGCACAATCGAATTAATTCACGCGCGTCAAATCCTCGATAGCCGAGGAAATCCAACTCTTGAGGTGGAAGTAGTAACTGCTGAAGGTGCGTTTGGACGAGCGGCTGTGCCATCGGGTGCGTCAACAGGTGTTCACGAAGCAGTTGAATTAAGAGACGGCGGTGATAAGTGGATGGGTAAGGGTGTTAGCAAGGCAGTTGAGAATGTAAACAATATTCTCAATGATGAGCTTTACGGATTTGACGTAACTGAGCAGAAGCTTATAGACCAAATAATGCTAGACATCGATGGTACTGAGAATAAATCAAACCTTGGTGCAAATGCGATTCTAGGAGTTTCGTTAGCAGTAGCAAAGGCGGGTGCAGATACTGTAAGACAGCCATTGTACAGATACGTTGGAGGCACAAATACTGGTGTGTTACCTGTTCCTATGATGAACATTTTGAATGGTGGGTCTCACGCGGATAATAAGATTGATATTCAAGAATTCATGGTCATGCCTGTTGGAGCTGATACATTCAGCGAGGGATTGAGAATGGGAACTGAAATTTTCCACAGCCTGAAGCAGGTGTTGAGGGATAAAGGTCATTCGACAAATGTTGGAGATGAGGGTGGATTTGCTCCTAACCTTGGCTCAAATGAGGAGGGTGCAGAGTTTGTGTTGAGAGCTATTGAGAATGCTGGGTATAAGCCTGGTGATGATGTTTTGCTTGCGTTCGATGCAGCAGCTTCTGAGTTCTATGATAAGAATTCTGGCTTGTATAAGTTTGATTCTACTGGAGAGGAGATGAGTAGTGATGAGATGGTTGAGTTTTGGGCTAATTGGCGGTCTAAGTACCCTGTCATTTCTATTGAGGATGGATTGGATGAGGATGATTGGGATGGTTGGAAGAAGTTGACCGATAAAATTGGTGCTAATACTCAGTTAGTGGGTGACGATTTATTCGTTACTAATGTTAAGAGACTATCTGAGGGCATTAAGAATGGAGTAGGTAATTCTATACTTGTTAAGGTAAATCAAATTGGTACTCTTAGCGAGACGATTGATGCAGTAGAGATGGCACATAGAGCTGGGTATACTTCTGTGATGAGTCACAGGTCTGGTGAAACAGGCGATTATACAATTGCAGATTTAGCAGTAGCATTAGGAACAGGCCAAATCAAGACTGGATCTGCTTCGCGTTCTGATAGAATAGCTAAGTACAACCAACTTTTACGCATAGAGGAAGAGTTGGGAGAAATGGCTATTTACCCTGGAGTAGGATTCAGGAGCTAACGAATAAGCTATAGACTTTTTAAGAATTTGCTTTTTTCTGAAGCTGGTAAATTGCGATACCAGCACTAACACTTACGTTTAGGCTAGCGGTATTCCCCTTCATTGGAATTCGCAATGTTGTGTCACAATAGTTCATTGCTTCTTTTGACACGCCTAATCCCTCATCACCCATTACTAAGCAGAATGGTCCATCTACTTTGTTATCGTCAATTGATGATTCAGCTTTTTCGCTTAGAGCTATGCATTCAACTCCTGAAGAGTTAAGGAATTTAAGTGCTTCTGTGATTTTGGGAACACGGCAGACTGGGAGTCTGAGAAGTGCGCCACTCGAACTTTTGATTGCTCCGTCAGTAATAGAGGCTGATCCTCTTTCTGGAATTATGAGTCCATGAACACCAAAACATTCAGCAGACCTTGCGATAGCTCCTAAATTTCTAACGTCAGTAATCCCGTCAGCGGCGATCAGAATAGGTGATTCTCCATTTTCGTAGGCGCCCATTACTATTTCCTCAAGTGGCTGGTAAGTGATGGGGGATAGGAAGGCTACAATTCCTTGGTGGTTTTTGAGAGTAATGGAATCTAGTTTGGCCTTGGGCACCATTTTGATAGGTACGCCTTGAGCACGGGCTTGGCCTACGAGCTTGTTTAGCCTTTCATTAGTACCAGCGCGCGACACAACAATTCGATCTAAATTCTTGCCAGAATTTAAGGCCTCTGCAACGGGATGAATCCCAAAAACAAAAGTCTTTTCTGAAGGCCTTTTGGGCCCATTGTATGATCGCCTAGTTTCCATGTGGCAAAGGTAGAACCTTAATCACCTTGTATGCGACCATTTCGCCAAGATGTTACAACCCTCTCCCAAGTATTCCTATATAAACCATCCCTTTGTAAGACATAAACATTGTCATCAAGTCTATTGTCCCTCTTGTCAAAAACAAAAATCACACAATTTGGAGAACCCTCATCACCATAAAACCAAACCTCCCTCCAACCATCTGACCTCACCTTATCTGGCACGCCCAAAACTATATGCACCATTCCCCTGTCAGTTTTCCATCCCTCTTGAATGCCTGAGAAAAACGTATTGGCTTCTTCGACCCTGTCGTAATAGATCTCTAAAAGCTTACGTGATTTGTCTGCAGAGTCACCGCATTTAAGCCAAAATTGGTCTAAAGCCAGTTTAGGATGTTCGGCAGATAGAAGCCTAGAATATTCATCCCTAGTTGCTATATATCTAGTGCTTTCGATGAGATCATCTACATTGATTGATTTGGGAAAATCAGCCCTACGTCCATTGATTACAAATGAAATATTTGTTTTGTTATCGTAAAATAATTGGCATCCATCTGTAACCACCCAGCTTCCATCTGAATACGCAAATGGTCTTGCTATAACTGTGTCTAGAGGATTTCTGGAATTTGAAAATGGTGCCGCAGGTAAGTTTTGAGGTGCAATTGCCCTGTAGACTTCCCAGTTGCTTACTCCAGGTGAATGTATCATAAGTGTTGTGCCTATTTCTACATTGCTTGGATCTATTGCCTTGTTTCTTTCCACATCCCAAACCAAGTAATCCCTCTCTATCACCCTTATTCTCTCACCAACATTTCGGTTTAAATCCTCAAGGTCACAAATGAAATATCCCTTATTACTCACCCTTGGAAACTCCATTTTTAAATCAAACCATTGTGGCGATTCTGTCTTTAATGTGTCATTTTTTGTTACAACCAGAGTGTCGATTGTAATTGATATCTCTGCAGTAAAAGGCGATGTTGTAGTCTCTCTTGTGTAAAGTAGTTGCGCCCTATTAATACGCATGTATAAAGTTGTTTCACCCTCCTGCGTAAATGCGATAGCTTCAGACCTTATAGGTTTAGTGGCTAGGTCGTATGGTCTATTTGATGCAATAGCATTTATGTTGGAGTTAATGCTACATGAAGCTGTTAGTATTGATAGTATTAATCCCCAAAAACCCCAAACTTTAACCCCACCATCTATCATTCCTCTGGGTCTTCGTTAATTTCATCTGTATCTATGAGTTTGGGATCAACAGTCTCCTTAACATCTAGGCCCAGAAGTCTTAGTTTTTCAGCTTGGCTAATTAGAGATCCGTTACCAGTTTTCAATTTCTTCATCGCTGAAGTGTACGATTTCTCAGCACCCTGCAAACTCTTGCCAATAGATTCCATAGACTTCGTAAAGCCCACAAACTTCTCGTACAACAATTTACCCCTCGAAGCAATAGCAGCGACATTATTCCTCTGCTGCTCCTGCCTCCATATATAGCTAATCGTCCTGAGCGTAGCAATAATCGTCGAAGTCGAAACTAGTACAACTTGAGAGGCTAACCCCTCTCTCTGTATAGACTGTATCTCAGGACCAGCTGCAAAAAACGCCGGCTCAACAGGAACAAACATCAAGGTGTAGTCAACAGATCTATCGTAAAGAGCAGAATAGTCCTTCTTCGAAAGCCCTCGAATATGAGAGCGCATACTCTGAATGTGCTCCTTTAAATGCTGAGCCTTTTCCACTTCGTCGTCCGAGTTGACGAGTCGCTCGTAGGCGGTCAGGCTGACTTTCGAGTCGATGATGAGGACCTTGCCGTCGGGAAGGTTTACGATGAAATCGGGTCTCTTGCGCGCGCCGGTTTCGTCTATTCCCGAATCCTGGGTGCTGAAGTGCACGCCCTTGGTTAGGCCTACATCTTCGAGAATCTTTTCTAGCTGGTACTCTCCCCAGTCGCCTTGGACTTTCGAGTCGCCCTTTAGAGCTCTGGCAAGGTTTTCAGCCTGCTCGTTAAGCCCCATGTTCGCCGAAGCGAGAATTTCTAATTCCTTATTTAATGCCCCCCTCCATTTCAAATCCTCAGAGTAGTATTTATCTACTTTCTCCTGAAAGCCTTTGAATTGAATCTGCACAGGTTCGAGAATTTGTTTGAGCTTTTGAGAATGCGCGTCTTCAAGTTGGGTTTGGGATTTTACAGTAGCCTTTTCTAACACATCTCTTGCTAATTCCTCAAATTTCTTAGCATCTTCTTCTTTATGCTTCTCTAGATCAACAATCTGCTGCTCGAGTTTAGCAATCTTAACCTTTAACTCTACAACTTCGTCAGAATTATCCACGGCAACTTGCTCAGTTTTCTTAGAAAAAAACCAAACTATAAATGCACCAGCACAACTGCTTACAACTATTATAATCGCCTCTGTCATACTAATTCAGTTGGAAGTTTATGTTAAGATCCTGTATCAATTCATTCGACAGGGAACGAGCAACGGGACAGGCCAAGCCAACTCTCCTCAATCTCTCTGCATCCTCCTCAATTGCACCCTTTAAGACGACTTCAATATTCGCTCTAACCATTGCAACTCTTCTTGGATTTGAAGCCATTTCTTTAGCAACATCTGCCTTCATCGATATGATCTCAATACCATCGCGACCAGCTACAATTCCCATAATAGTCATCGCGCATGAAACGAGTGAACTAGACAGTAAATCAGTTGGGGAAAAAGCCTCTCCTTTTCCGTGATTATCTGTTGGGGCATCAGTGATGATTTGGTCCCCACTTTTTAAATGAGTAGACTGAGTCCTTAAAGGGTTTGAGTATTCAATTGAATAATTGGGAGAAAAATCAGATTGCATGAGTAAATTTGAAATATGAAAGCCGTTAGAAAAGTAATGAAAGTCGCAACGTTTTTGTTGCTTTCGCATGCATTTTTCTTTCCACTTTCTTTCTCAGCCCAAACCGACGACGGAATCAAAACCGCAAAAGACGCTGTTTACGGCGAACCTGGAATTGATGTTCTGTATACACATACCAAGGGAGTTTCAGCATTTCTACACACTCAAGGCGCAGGAATAAATTTTAGATACGGTACATTTTATACTGCCAAATCATCAAAATCGTTTGCGTTTGATCTTCTCTACACAAAAGATCTTAGAGAAGAACTCACTTCAAACCCTTACTATGTTGAAGCTCTTCCTTATGTGTTAGGAAAAGTTCATAGTTTATTTTCTATGAGGTTTTGCTATGAAAAAAGGAGTGAGATTACACCCAAATTAAGGAAAGGCGCTGTGCAAGTTGGATGGCTTCATAGGTATGGAGCAGTTTTGGGATTTTTGAAGCCAGTGTACTTGAATATTGGAGTAGGTCAACTTCCATATACTGATCTTGTAACTGAACGTTACAATCCAGAAGAGCATTTTTATCACGACATATACGGGCGTGCATCATGGGTAAATGGTCTTGATGATTTAAGTCTAGTGCCTGCAGGACATTTGGGCTGTGGATTAACATTTGAATACGGAGCCTCTAGAGGTCAAACCCAAAGCCTCGAAATTGGTGCATTCGCTGACATATACATGTCACAAATGGAAATTATGTCAATAGAATTTGTTCAGCCCCAAAGAGCATTCATATGCCTTTATGTTAAATTGGAATTAGGGTCTAATTGGACTAATGGTGGATAGAAGTTTTTCACGACCTTTGCGCCATGTCTGAAACAGCTACCAAGATTGCTAAACCTAGAGTGCCCAAACCTAAATGGCTTAGGGTCAAGCTACCCACTGGCGAGGAGTATAAGAAGGTTAGAAATATTGTTTCTGAACACAAACTCCACACGATATGTGAAAGTGGACACTGCCCCAATATGGGTGAGTGTTGGGGTGAGGGGACAGCTACATTTATGATACTTGGTAATGTGTGTACAAGGTCTTGCGGATTTTGCAATGTAAATACAGGAAAGCCTGAGGAAGTAGATGTGTTTGAACCAGCTAAAGTTGCCAAATCTGTTGCTCTTATGGGAATCAAGCACGCTGTAATCACTTCTGTTGATAGAGATGATTTAGGTGATGGAGGATCTGAGATTTGGGCCCAAACAGTTCGGGCAATTCGCAGGCAATCGCCAGGAACTACAATGGAGACATTGATACCTGACTTTGGAGGTAAGTGGGATAATCTTCAACAAATAATAGATGTTGCTCCAGAGGTTGTGTCTCACAACTTAGAGACTGTTAGACGCTTAACAAAGAGTGTTCGAATTCAAGCTAAATACGATAGATCCCTTGAAGTTCTTAGGAGATTGGGAAAAGCAGGTCTAAGAACCAAGAGCGGAATTATGCTTGGTCTCGGCGAAACCAAGGAAGAAGTTATTGAGGCCATGGATGATCTTAGAAGTGTAGGAGTAAATGTTCTCACTTTAGGCCAATACTTACAGCCAACTCCCAAGCACCTTCCAGTTGCGGAATTCATTCATCCTGATGTATTTAAGGAGTTGGAACAGATAGGATTGGAGAAGGGCTTTCTTTTTGTTGAAAGTGGGCCGCTAGTGAGGTCGTCATATCACGCAGAAAAGCACGTAAAATAAACGGCGATTTTCGTATCTTTCACGTATTAATTATTGCAGAAAAAAACTATCGTATGATATCGAAGTATCTATCATTTGGAGCCATGGCGGCTGGAGCCCTTTTAATTGGGACATTTACTCAACTTGGCACAAGTATCGAAAACATTGAAGTTTCAGACTATTCACCTCGTCAATCTTATGAGGAAATTCCTAGAGACGCTCAAGGAGCAGCAGAGATCACTCGCATGCTTTTGGGGGATGTTGAGACAGGAGAAATCAATGCTCAAGGATTAGCTGAATTGCGTAATGATGTTGTGAAGTTTGCTAAAAAGCAGGCTCAAAGACAAGCAAAGTCATCAGGTCTGTCTTGGACAGAAATGGGGCCAGATAATGTTGGAGGTCGTACAAGAGCTCTAGCTATTCACCCTGAGAATGAGAGTATCCTTTATGCTGGTGCTGTTTCAGGTGGTTTATGGAAATCTGGAGATGAAGCTAACTCTTGGGTACAACTTTCAGGATTTCCAAGTTTAATGGTAGGATCAATTGCTGTTGCTGGAAATGGAGATGTATACGTAGGAACTGGTTCTGAATTTGATTGGGCTGGTGGAGAAGGAAATTCAGGGTTTAGAGGGCGTGGCATCTACATGTCAACTGATGATGGTCAAACATTTACAATGGTTGATGGTACTGATCCAGGTGAGTTTGGTTCAGGAGATTTTTCTGCAATTGACGCACTTTGTGCAGATCCTACAAATGATGATAGAGTTTGGTATGGATCTTCGGGATCTTATGGACACATTACAAATGGTGTAATTGTAGAGGATCCAGGATCAGGAGGTCCAGCAAATGTTTCAGATATCGCAATTGCATCTGACGGTTCATACATGATGGTTGCAGCATTAAACGGTAAAGTATACAGAGCTGATGATTTCGCTGAAGGTGAACCATCTTTCGCATCTATTTCAGCTGGAGGTTCTGGAAATGGAATGCTTCCTCAATCTGGTGTTGGAAGAGCTAGAATTGCAATTTCAATCGATGACCCTGAACACGCATTTGCATTATTTGCTACATCAGGCGGATTATTCCATGGACTACACTACTCTAGTGAATCTGGTGAAGCAGAAACTTGGAGTGAATGTTGGCCTGGTGGAATTGACACTTCAACTCCACTTGAGAGAGCTCAGGGTATCTACGACCTTGCTTTGGGTGTTACTAAAAACGATCCAACCCTTGCATATGTAGGTGGTATTTCACTTTGGCGTTCAGGTCCATTCCAGCAAGCTGAGCAAGCTGCAGCTCCTATTGATATTCCTGGCTTTAACTACGGAGTCCATGCAGACATTCAAGACATTGTTATCGCTCCTGAATCTGGAACTATGTACGTTACTACAGATGGTGGTATCTACAAGAGCACTGATGGAGGTCAGAGCTATGTAGAGTGTAACCACAACTACAACGTCACTCAATTCTATGGCATTGCTCATAGTGCAAAAGCTGCAGTAATGGGAGGTACTCAGGATAATGGATCTTTATTTATCCCTACTACCGGAGGTTTCTTCCTAAGTGATCAGAGTGCAATAGAAGTACACGGAGGTGATGGTTTTGATTGTGCGATCTCAATGGTAACTGAATCTGAAGAGCATTCATACGCTTGGTTTGGTGCTTCACAGAATGGTGGACTTGTTAGAGGAACAATTGCACCAGGTCAAGTAAGCAACCTTGGTGATTTCTATGACGACGATATTATTGAACTGATGACTGATGAGGGTGACCTTGGAGGTTTCTACACTTGTGTTCGTTTGTATGAGGATACTGAGGACGAAAATTCTCAGCGAAATGTTATTCTAGTTAATCCTTACGGAGAGACAGTAACAGACTCAACTTTTGAATTAAACACTAGTAACCAGAATCTTCCTTTCAGCTACACTCTTTCTGAAGGTGAGGAGCTTCTTTACCACGACATGATTGTTCGTCCTGAATTGCTTTTAGAACAGCCATTAACAGAGGATCCTAACTACTTCTGGTTATCTCCACAAGAGAACGAAGAACAATTCACTTGTTGGGATGATACATTGGGATCAGAGACTGTTCAAGTTATTTCTGAAATTATTCCAAACGTTCTTGACACTACGATAGTAGTTGATGGGATTGAATACGATGTTCAAATCGATCTAGGAAATGATACAATTTGGACTGAAGAAGTTCAATACGATATTGTAGAGGTTTGTGATACCATGTACTATCACTTCGCTGATACAATTTATGATCAGCCAGGAAGAATTCTAGTTCAAGATCCATACACTACAATCTTCACACTTGGTCTGAATGGTAGTAATGGAATTTGGATGACTAGAGATGGTCTGAACTTCAATACTACTCCAGATTGGATCCGTCTAGGCAATGCCCCTTCAGGTTCTGGGGCTAAGAGCATTGAATACGTTGTTAATGATGATGCAGCTGGAGATGTGATGTTTGTAAGTGGATGGAATGGACAGCTACTGAGAATTTCGGGTCTTTCAAATGTGTACTCTCAAGACGATGTTGAAGAGCACGTTGTAATAGATGAACTTCTAAATGAAGGAGCTGCAATTACAGGTGTAAGTATTGATCCAAACAACGCAAATCACGTTGTAGTAACTCTAGGTAGTTACGGTACAATAGCTGGAGGTAAAGTTAGAGAGTCATGGGACGCTCTTTCTGAAGATCCTTCGTTTACCAATATTTGGACTGCAGGTTTAAACAAAATGCCTATGTACGATGTAGTAATCAACTCTAAGGATGAGAGTGGAGCTAGCATTATTGTAGGTTGTGAGTATGGTGTATTTGAGACAACTGATGGAGGTTCTAACTGGACAATGGCAAACATCGGTATGAGCAATAATCTTAGTGCTGATGGTCTAGCTTGTCCTATATTCGATCTTAAGCAACAGTGGAGATCAGAAACTAACTGGAGTATTCCAACAAATACAGGAGCTATTTATGCTGGTTCTCACGGACGTGGAATTTTCCGCTCAGATGATTACTTAGGTGCGGAAGAAATCGTGGATAATACACCTGATGCATTTGAATCACTACTAGTATACCCTAACCCTGTTTCTGAAAGCACAGTAAGTGTTAGCACTGCAGGATTCGCTGGTATAGCTCTAGTTGAGATTTACGATCTTCAAGGAAGAGTGGTAATTTCTGAGAGATTAACTGAGGCTAATGCATCAGACAGAGTTGTTCTAGATGTAAGCACATTATTAAATGGTACATACGTTGTTAGAATGGCTAACGATTACAAGAACCTTGCTTCTAAGCTTGTAGTTCGCAAGTAAAAAAAAGTAAATACATTTAAAAAGGGAGGCCTTCTGATCTCCCTTTTTGTTTCTATTTATATAGTGTAATTTCTCCTTTTTCTAGACAAGCCCAGCTGAAGTGAGATGTCCAGTCTCCAATATTTATATATCTGGATTGAGCTCCGTTGGTTTGGTTTATTTTCAAATCCAGAGGAAGATGTCTATGTCCCATAATAAAGCAATCGATGCTTGAATCCTTAGTCAAATGATCTTTGCAAAACGCAAATAGAATTTCATTGTCTTCAGATTCAAAACCTTCACCTGAGCTTACTCCATCTGTTTTGAAATGTTTTTTCTTGATGAATAGGTTTGCTAAAGCAATTCCAAAATCAGGGTGAATGAGTTTGAATAGCCATTGGCATAATCTATTTTGATACACCTTCTTTAATGCTTTGTAAGTGTATTCGCCAGGACCTAGGCCATCACCATGTGCGACCAAGCATTTAAGGCCGTCCCATTCAAATATTTGGGGTTTCTTATGCAATATCACACCGCACTCTTCCTCTAGATATCCAAAGCTCCATATATCCCTGTTTCCTATGTGGTAGTGGACTGGAATGCCTCGATCTATGATTCGGGCTATTGTTCCTAGAATTCGAGTGCCACCCTTGGGTACTGAACGTCTGTATTCAAACCAAAAATCAAAAATGTCACCTAATAAGTGTATTTCAGTAGCATCCTCAGCAGCCTTTTCTAGCCACTCTACAAATTTCACTTCCCTCGATCTGCTTTCTAGCAATGAAGGAGCTCCTATGTGTAGGTCTGATGCGAAATAGACTTTGTGACTCACTCCCCAAACAGTTTGATTAACTCATTTTCAAGCACAGGACCACGAAGGTGTGTGCGGATTATTGTGCCATCCTTATCTATTAACATTGTATGAGGAATGCTTTTAATGCCGTACTCTTGTGATGCTGCATTTCTCCAACCTTGGAGGTCACTTACGTGATTATCCCAAACTAATCCATCCTGCTGTATAGCCCCCTTCCATCTGTTTACATCTGAATCAAGACTTACGCTGAATACATCAAATCCCTTCGAATGGTACTTTTCATAAGCGTGCACAACGTGTGGATTCTCTCTACGACAAGGTCCGCACCAAGAAGCCCAAAAGTCAAGCAATACCACTGATCCCCTCAAATCACTTAGCTTTCGTTCATTTCCATCAGGATCGTTCATAACAATATCTGGGGCCTTGTCGCCTGCAGCGTATTTGCTGTTCTTGCCAGTTCTTTGCTTTTGTTGAACTTGCTGTTGCTTAGTCTTTTTCTTGAGATTAGTCGGATCCTGACTCATTGCATACTTCTTGTTAATCATTTTGAAGTATTCTGTTTGGCCATATTCCTTTCTAAGATTTCCTAGAACTGTTTCGTAATCTCTGAAATAAGTTTTGGGGTTTAGATTTTCTAATCCTGCTAATGCTGCTGGACTATTTTCATTTGCTTCAACAAAACCCTCGCTTAGATCATTAAGGTTCTTGACTATTTCTTTAGTTAATCCTTCTAGCTCGCCTCTGTTTTCAGTGCTTGGATTCTTAAGCATTTTTGAAACGGACATCAAACTATCCTGCAATGGAATTAGTGCATCGTAATAGGTTGCAAGAAGAGCAGTAGCTTCTGATCCAGTGATATTAGCTCCAGTTAAATATCCTTTTCCTTCTGGTACGTCCGCACTTATATAAATAGGTTCTTCTGAATTAGTAATAAGAACAAGAGGACGCCTCTTGCTAATCATAATTTGGTGATACCCACTTTTTAAAGGAGCGTTTGGCGTTAATTCAAATGAACCGTCAGCTTTTAACATGCAATCGCCTTTTTCTACCAAAACACCTTTTCTGAAAGACCTTAGAAAGATCTTAGTGCCCTCTTCAACTCCAGTAAATTTCCCTGAGATAACACCAGCTTTACCAATTTTCTGTGCCTCCTGTACAGGCTCAGAACAGCTAGCAAAAACTAAACAAGCAACTAAAAATATTGTAATGATAGATCGCATGATTTCAATTTAATGTTTTGCAAATATCGTGGATTCAAGCCACTCATCAACCCAAATCTCTACTGCTCGTTCATTTGACCATTTCACTCCAATACAAATAGAGAACAATTTAATTTCAGGTTGATTTTCAATTAACGGCCTAATTCTAACAGCATCCTTAGAAGTCGTTACGATGCCATCAAGTTTTTCATTTCTGATAGATGCTAACCAACCGCTAACGTCTTTTTGAGTGTATGTGTAATGATCACTATAGCTTTCTCTTCTTACAACAGACCAGTTTTTTGTAAGGTTATCCATAAAACGTTCAGGTTCTGCAATTCCACTAACTGCAAGAATCCTAGGTTTGCCTTGAATATTCAGTGATTCATCTTCCATATAGCTTGTAAACACTGATTTTTCATCTAAGTCTATACCTTGAGCATTTATTTCTTTTTGAGCATTTTCCTTACTTCTGGAAATGATAAAAGCATCAAAATTCTTTAGCCTACTTTTTAAATCTCTCAAATTTCCAGCTGGAAAAAGTGCTTCTTCTTTAATGGGTCTATCTGAATCCAAAATGACAATAGCACCATCTGGTTTTAGTGATCTGTGCTGTAAACCATCGTCAAGTACAACAACTTGTACCTCTGGTCTTTCAGATTTAATCCTCTCTATTCCTTTGAGCCTGTTCTCGCACACTGCAATTGGATTGTTAGGATTTAAATCTTTCAGTAGCATTGGTTCATCGCCAAATTGAGACCATTCTCCATCTACACTAACCCAATGAAACCCCTTAGTAGTCCTCATAAACCCTCTGCTAAGTAGCGCTACGTATTGTGGGCCGCCGAGCTTTTTGCTTAGAAGTTGTAGGAAATAGGATGCATGTGGGGTTTTGCCTGTTCCACCAGCATGAATGTTCCCTAGGACTAGCGTGGGTAAAACAGCCATTGAAGATTGTAGTACATTAGAGTCATACAAGAAATGCCTCAACCTGATCACTGCCCAATAAATAGCAGTAAACGGGAAGAGGAGTGCTCTTTTTAATGTTTGGGTTAACTTAGGCGCCATGAAATCTAAGAACGCCTTGAAGGTACGTGAGATTATACGATTGTTAGAAGAATGGGCTCCACCAGTTCTTCAGGAATCGTATGACAACTCAGGATTAATAGTTGGAGACAGGGATCAAGTGGTAGACACAGTCCTTGTAAGCCTTGATTGTACTGAAGAAATTGTATCTGAAGCAGAAGCAGAAGGAGCTGGATTAATCGTTGCACATCACCCCATAGTTTTCCGTGGATTGAAGTCCTTTACAGGAGCATCTTATGTGGAAAGAGTGGTTATGCGCGCTATCAAATCTGGAATTTCCATCTACGCAATTCACACTAACCTTGACAATGTATTCTCAGGAGTAAACTATGAATTAGCAACAGCATTAGGTTGTGAGGCTTCTTCATTGAAAATTTTAAAGCCCAAACCTGAACTCCTCGCCGCAATCACCGTTTTCTGCCCAGAAGAACACGCTGAATCTGTTAAAGTTGCTATGCATTCAGCTGGCGCTGGAGCAATTGGTGATTACGACATGTGCAGTTTCACAGGAGATGGAGAAGGGGCGTTTAGGCCGCTAGAGGGTGCTCAACCATTTATTGGAAATACTGGCGAAATTGAAAAAGTAGGGGAGAATAGGATAGAAATGTTGTGCGAGAGATGGAAGGTACGAGCGATCGTTGCAGCTGCAAAACAGGCTCATCCTTACGAGGAAATGGCACATTTTGTAACAGAATTATCAAATAAAGACGGCAGAATTGGATCAGGAATGATTGGAAAATTGCCTGAACCCATATCTTGGGAGCAGTTCCTGGATTCTGCAAAATCGTCTCTTCAAGCAACCCATATTAAGCACACTCAACCATTATCAGAAACTGTACAAACCATTGCAGTTTGTGGTGGTTCAGGATCTTTCTTGCTAAGAGATGCTATTTCTAAAAGGGCAGATGTTTTTGTTACTTCAGACTTTAAATACCACGAATTTTTTGATGCTGATGGCAAGATTTTGATTGCAGATGTGGGGCATTATGAAAGTGAATGGCGCACAAGTAGGTTAATTGCCAATCGAATAAAGGAAAAATTCACTAATTTTGCAGTCCGTTTGGCTTCTGCCAACACAAACCCGGTACAAATCCGCTGATATACAATTACCTGTCTCATGGCAAAAAAGACTAAGACATTAACAGCTGAGGATAGACTCAGAGCTTTATACGACCTTCAACTAATCGATAGCAGAATCGACAGAATCCGCGTTGTACGTGGTGAACTTCCAATGGAAGTAGAAGATCTTAAGAATGAGATTGAAGGACTTAACACTCGTCTTGAAAAGATGGAGGAGGAAAACGAGATGGTTAACCAGCGTATTTCAGCTTACCAAAACCAAATCGAAGAAGCGAAAGCCCTTATCGCTAAGTACGAAGAGCAGCAGAACAACGTTAGAAATAACCGTGAGTTCGAATCGCTTAACAAGGAGATTGAATACCAAACTCTAGAAATCGAACTTTGCGAAAAGAGAATCCGTGAGTGCAATGCACAACTTGCTCAAAAGCAAGAGGGATTAGAGGCTCTTCGTGAAAAGAATACTCAACGTCAAGCTGACCTTGATTCGAAAGAATCAGAGCTCCAGGAGATCATCGCTGAAACTCAAGCTGAAGAAGATGAGCTTCTAAAGCAAAGTGAAAAGCTTGCTAAGGGTATTGATGAAAGACTGCTACGCACTTACTCACGTATTCGTAGAGCAGCAAAGAATGGTCTTGCTGTTGTGCCGATCGATAGAGAAGCAAGCGCTGGAACATACATCAAGATTCCACCACAACGTCAGATTGATATCGCTCAGCGTAAGCAAATCATTGTAGACGAACACAGCGGCCGTATCCTAGTTGATAAGGCTCTAGCTGACGAAGAAGCAGAACGCATGGAGGCATTCATCACGAAGTGTCTTAAGAAGATTAAGAAGTAAGCTTAGTTAGCTTTTTAAAATCGTAAACCACCTCCCAGGACTATCAAAGTTGTTGATAGGGCTTGGCTTATTCGTGCGCTCTGATAAATTGGATTGTTAACGTATAGATCCCTCTCAGTTTGGCTATTCGTAAAAGCCAAACCAATGTACTTGTTATCCTTCCTATACTCTCCTCCTAGGCTGAATCTCAAGGTAGATGCATTTGCTGTCATTCCTGCTTCATCGCTATAAGGAGAAGTTTGGTATGCAAGACCACACCTAGCTCTGAACATAGAGTTTATACGCACTTCAACCCCGCTTCGCAGTTCGTTTGACCTAGTGTAACTGGCTTGTACAGCTTCATTCTCTGCGTTAAAGTTGTAATTAGGTGAGAAAATCAAATCCTCCGAATCCATCAGCCTTCCACCGGCAAAGTCCACTGTTTCAAAATCAAACGAAACGGCAACACACTTTCCTACTACAAGTGCCGAGCTGAGAATCCACCTCGATGGCGTTTTGATGATGTACTCAATATTTCCTTCTGGAGAAGATAAGTTGTAGACATCCCCATCTTTCCAATAGCTGTTGAGGTTATTCCAATATCTGTCAAACAACACGTATTTTGTGGGACTATGCCAAGCAAGACCCATCTTAAACTTATTTATATGAGCAATGGCTCCAACTTTAAGATTGATCCCTTCACCTGATGTTTGTAGCACATCTTGATACTCCCAATAATGTAGATCTGTTCCAGGATCAGTAGGCGTTTCAGTATGAGTAATCGTCCTATTGTAATTTATTTCTGAAAGTGTGATTGTGGCACCTAATGACATAAATTCTTCAGCTGTATATCCTGCAGAGATGTGGTTGTTTGACATTTGACCACTTTCTTCTAAACGATATGAGTAATCTATTGGATCATTTGTGTCGAAAGGTGTTACGTAAAGAGTGGTGCTATTATCCAATGGGTCAAGAAGGAAGGCATGCCAGGCCAAACTTGCCGTAAACTCATAGACGCTTTGGTTATTTAGCAATGCGTTATCAGTCCCTTGCGCTATGTCGTGAAATACTCCAAGTAAACTTGACGGCATTTCTACATTTTCAAGGTGTTCTGACCCGTTGTACATAGCATTCTTCTGGTTGTAGAAGGCAAAAGTGAAAAATGGAGTGCCAGGATTCACATTAGAAGTAGTAATCGCAGCACCAGCATTTACATATGTATCGCTCAGGCTTATACTAGTCGATTTTCCGCCAAATTCTGAATCAGTACTTCTCAGGTTAATCCCCAAAGACATACTGGCATCAGACCTCCTGTACATTCCTATTCCTGCAGGATTTATGCTTGCTGAGGCCAAATCCGCTCCCAACGCCCCATACGCCCCACACAATCCCATGGTCCTAACAGTACCTAGGTGAGATAGTTGCGAAAATCGGAGTACGTCTTCTTCGTTTTGTGCTTGCATCATCGCGCACCACAAAAGGAGTACTTTAAAAATGAGTAGCTTCTTCATCCTTATCTACGCCCACCTGATGAACGAGAAGAAGAGCGGTCGCCTGAGGATTTAGATCTTGTCGAAGATGATCTGCTCGAAGAGCGTGAAGACCCCATGTTCGATCTATTGTTATTGCTAGGCTGATGTGAGCCTCCCCATCCAGAGTTGCTTCTAGAATTGCTTCTGCTAGAATTGTTGTTATTCCAATTGGAATTACTGTTGTTCCATCCTGAGTTATTGTTCCAAGACGAGTTTCTAGATTTTACTTCTTGCCTAGCTTGAGTACTTGTGTTTGTTTCGCGAGCTTGACTTCTATTATTCTCAAGCCTCTGACCGTTGTAGTTGCTATTTGTGATAACGTTGGTCGTTAGCGGTGTACGAGGCTTGATAATGACTGACGAAGATGTGTAGACGTCAGTTCCTCCACTCCAACCGGTGTTCCAACCGCCTCCCCAGCCGTTATTCCAGCCGTTGTTCCAGCCGTTGTTCCAACCGCTTGCCCAGCCGTTGTTCCAACCGCTTGCCCAGCCGTTGTTATTCCAGCCAAACGGACTATAGCCGTAAGGATTGTATCCGCCGTAGCACATATACCCTCCTGAAAAGGGATCGTATCCGTAGAAATTGCTTCCGCCGTAGTATGGATTTCCCCAACCGTTGTTCCAATTGTTACCCCAACCGTTATGCCAGCCATTACCAAAACTATTGTTATACCCACCGTAGTATCCCATGTTGCCACAACCGTATCCCATTCCATAGCTTATTCCTGAAGGATTGCTCCATCCGTTGTAGTTGTCAATGCTTTCAGAGCTCGATTCGTAAGCATTCTGAAGGTACTGAGCGTCAGAGGTGTACTCTTCGCCTTGGGCAAGGTAGATCTCGTCGTCTTCTAGTGTGGATGTGAGGTTTGGGCTAGTAGCACAGCCAACCAAACAAAGGGCTGAAACTAGCAAAAGGGCAAAAGGGAATAGGCGTCTAGTTAAATCCATGGTATTAATTCATAAGCAAGGTAATCATATTTGTACTTTTGCTGAGCATATTGCACAACGCATCTCTTTTTACACAAATCGTACCAAACCCAAATGGCGAAAAAGCTAACCCCCAGAAGCGAAGACTACAGTAAGTGGTATAATGACATCGTTGTTGATGCAGATCTTGCTCAGCACAGCGATGTGAAAGGCTGTATGGTGATTAAGCCCTATGGGTACGCGATTTGGGAACGTATGAAGGAAGTGCTCGACGGGATGTTCAAGGAAACAGGTCACTCTAACGCCTATTTCCCGCTTTTCATCCCCAAGTCGTACTTGTCTAAAGAGGCTGACCACGTTGAGGGTTTTGCCAAGGAGTGCGCTGTAATTACTCACTACCGCCTGAAGAATAACCCCGACGGTGATGGGGTAGTGGTGGATCCTGATGCGAAGCTTGAGGAGGAGCTGATTGTGCGTCCGACGTCTGAGACTATTATTTGGAATACATACAGAAAGTGGATTCAGAGCTACCGCGATCTTCCGCTTTTGATCAACCAATGGGCGAATGTGGTGCGTTGGGAGATGCGCACGCGTCTTTTCTTGCGTACGACTGAGTTCCTTTGGCAAGAGGGTCACACTGCGCACGCTACGCAGGCTGAAGCTGAGGAGGAGACACGCCAGATGCTTGAGGTATATGCCAAGTTCGCTGAGGAATGGATGGCTATGCCTGTTGTGAAGGGTAATAAAACTGAGAGTGAGCGTTTTGCTGGAGCACTTGACACTCTTTGCATCGAAGCTATGATGCAGGATGGAAAGGCACTCCAGGCGGGAACTTCTCACTTTTTAGGCCAAAACTTCGCCCGAGCCTTCGACGTGAAATTCGCTACCAAGGACGGTGGTCAAGAACTTGTTTGGGCTACATCATGGGGAGTATCAACTCGGCTCATGGGAGCCCTCATCATGACTCTCTCAGACGACCAAGGCCTCGTCCTCCCTCCTAAACTCGCTCCAATCGAAGCAGTCATCGTTCCTATCTACAAGGGACAAGACCAAATGGAAGAAATCGTTGCCAAGTGTCGCGAAATCGAAGCCGACCTCAAGTCTGCAGGTATCCGCGTAAAACTCGACGACGACGACGCTAAGCGTTCAGGCTGGAAATTCGCCGAGTACGAACTCAAGGGCGTTCCTCTCCGCATAGCCGTAGGACCACGCGACCTCGAAAATGGTACATGCGAACTCGCCCGCCGCGACACGCGCACTAAATCATTCGAGCCCCTAGAAGGCCTTGCAACCCTAGTACGCTCAACCCTCAACTCTATCCAAACTGACCTTTTCTCTACTGCAAAGTCTCGCCTGTCAGAAAACACAGTAGAAGTCGACACTTGGGACGAGTTCAAGGCAGCCATTAAAGATTCAAAATTCGTAATGGCACACTGGGACGGCACAGCTGAAACGGAAGATCTAATCTCTCAGCAAACCAAGGCATCTATCCGATGCCTAACCTTTGAAGGCGATACAACACCAGGAACTTGTGTGAAATCCGGTAACCCAAGCCCTCGACGCGTTCTCTTCGCCAAGGCATATTAATTTCATTTTTTTCTTGTAAAACGAAAAAGCCTCATTATCTTTGCACCCCTCTATGGCCCGTTCGTCTAGGGGTTAGGACGCCAGGTTTTCATCCTGGTAACAGGGGTTCGATTCCCCTACGGGCTACGAAAGTACGAGGTTAAAAGTGCGAAGTACGAAATATTGGCAACAACATA
>PBNL01000014.1 GCA_002723115.1 Methanobacteriota archaeon
CAAACAACCATACGTTAGGAGGCAACAGAGGAATAGATTCTCATTAAATGACTTGATGTCTTCTAGCACTATAGAAACGTCTTTAAAGGGCTTGTGAAGGGCTGGTTTAGACTTCTTAAACACCAAATCAGAAAAAGGATTTTCAAGTCCATTGTCTTTAAATGAATCCTTAAATAATACTACCAGTGAGCTTCTTACATTTCTTTTTGTTCTGTTACTCCATGTGTATAGAGCAAAGAATTGATAGAGGGTCTTAGGTGTCAGTTCACCAATTGTAATCATCTTTTTAGACAAAGTGTTTAGATACTTTAAGAAAGTGTTCATGGCCCACCTTAAATCTCTTTTATATAAATCTGAGTTCTTGGAAGCTAAGTATTCTTCGTAAGATGATGTTAAGATGTCATGTATCTTGACTTTACTGGTTTGTTTTGTTTCCTCTTCTTTTTCTTGAGGCAACCATCCATCAAAAAGAGCAACTTCAAATGCACTCTTTAATACACTTAATTTCTGTTGTTTTGCTCTTTTACATTTCTCCTTATTTGGAAAGATGTCTCTGTCAATTGATCTACCATTAAAATAACGATATCGTTTTCCATTTACATAGAAACGAATAAAGACTCTTGATGAAGATGTTGTTGAAGTTTTAACTACAATATTTTGCATGCTCATATGCCACACTATTGTGCCACACTTTATGCATCATCTTGTAATTGCTAGTAAATAAAGGGTTTTCGGGATTAAGACCTTCGGGTTATGAGCCCGACGAGCTACCAACTGCTCCACCCCGCGATGTGGGTTCCGATTTGCTTGATGCTGGTCATAACCTCCAACGCTAAGCTGACGACAAATGTGGTGTGTCTTTTTCGATGAACAACTATAAAATTTACTTTTTATAGGTTAGTGAAATAAACTATGAATAAGAAAAGAAACTAAGTTTTTAGGTCAGGTTTTATCTCCCACTTTTAGAAAAGTGCTGATAATCTTTAGAGTATCTCCAATGTCCACCCCATTTCCATCCGTATTTGTTAAATACGTTATAACATTCAGATCCATCATAAATAGTTCCCATATCTGAAGTGTTATACACTGCGTTTGAAGGCGAAACCTTACCAAACCTGTCAATGTGTGGATTCTCCTTAGGGTTAATGTCAATTGCTAAACCTAAAGAGTGCTCTGATAATTTATTGCTGTTTTTAATTTTTCTGTAATTAAAAGACGAACTGTTATTATAGAACATAGATGAATCATCATCCCAGTTAAAATGACTAACGGGAATTACTTTTTCAATTGGAAATTGAATATCAAACAACTCCCTGAAAATGGATGATACCTCTTTCTCAATTGATTTATTTACAACTATTTGACCCTTATGCATTATAGAGTCATAGCCCCAATATTCAACATTTACAAGAACCATTAGATCCTTTATAGAATCTGGCACTTGACGATCTCCAAAAATTATTTTTTCATCATTAGAGTCGATGATGAATTTAGGTTTTTTTGATAAAATTGAATCATTTGTACTAGTAGATAAAACAGTATCTACAATTAGTTCAGGCAAATCAATTTTAGATTTTGGGAATTCAAATACACCCAAAAAATTACATAAGATGACAAGAATACTCAGTAAACCCCCTAACAATAAAACTCGAGTTTTAGAATTCATTTCAGGGATAAAGAAGTTTAATCAAACCTTTTAATATTGTTAGCTCCCCTAATTTCAACTCTTGTGTTTGATTTAGTTGAAACGAGTAAACCATAAGCCTTAGGATTAACTAATCTGTAATCTTCAATTTCAAAAATTAAGTCGTCAATATCATAAAATGGACCTATGTAAACTGAATAATAGTTTGCACCACTTAAAGAAGGGTAGTCAGGAATCCACAAAAAATTTGCAACATTATATCCTTCTTCAACTAATGCGTCAACTTTATCTATAGCTTCAGATTCTGAAGAGGCGATGTCAACTGCAATAATGTAAAAGTCTTCATTAGAATTATATACAGGTCTAAGCCATTTAGAGTGAGCATAACCAATTAAGCCAGACTCAATCATTTTTACTTTAAACCACTTCTTACTATTTCCATGGTTTTTAGATAATAATTCCAACTTAGTTCCATCTCTCATTTCATCAAGTTTTGTTGACTTGCTATAAGGATCTGATCTAAGAATTAAATAAGGCTCATTTTGATCCTGATAGGTGTTGTAAACTTCGTAATACCTATTGTCTGCTATAATTCCACCCTGTTTAGAAAGGAATTTTTGGTATACAAATCCTTTTAGATAGTTTCCTGTTTCTGGATCCTTAAATAGGATGTTAACCCAAACTTCTTGATCCTGAATATCCAGACGAGATTTTTGTACAATAGCCTCAGTGTTTCTATTGTCAATTATTACTTTATAAGAGTCATATGATTCTTCTCCGATCACTCTAAACACTTTACCTTTTTTGAAGGTTAAATCTGTACCATTTATGTTCAATACAGTTTCTCTATTGAGCATACCATTAATTACACTGCTATTGTCACCTTGTACAGTATCAATTATCTCTACTAAGTCATCAAGCTGAAGAACTCCAATTACATTGTCAGTAATTTCTGGTGTTGACCTAATGTTAAGATTAGAAGCTAAAGATTTCGCATATGATGTTTGATCATCATCCCATTGTGCTTCAACCTCAGGATCTAGTTCGGAGCCTGAAACGTCTTCACTATACAATATCTCTTCTTCTGCTTGGGCTTCTTTCTCCTTTAAAAGCTCTTCATTTTGTTGAATTGAATTTTGTAGTGAAGATTGAAGAAGTGAATTTTGACGATATAGATTTCCACCAATAATTCCTAATGCTACTAAAACAATAAGTACAGCAGCAATAATAATTAAGTTGCTTTTAGATTTTGGCTTCTCTGGTTGAGTAGTCTCTTTTTCTTTTGGCGCCTCAGCTGTATTTTCTTTAGCCTTTACTTTGTTTTCTTCTTGTGTTGATGGTTTCTCCTGTTTTGGTTCATCAACGGGCTTGATTTCATCCGTTTTGTCAAGCAATCCATATTGATCTAATTTGCTGTCTAGATATTCATCTGAAACATCAGCATTAGGTTCAAATTTTAAGATCAAATTCATCAATACTCCTCGAATTGAACCGTATTGATCGTATAAAGAATTTATAAATTCATCATTAACATCAGTTTCTGGCTGATAATGATTGTATAAGTCCTTAATTAATTTAGTCTCTTTAGCTTTCATGATTAAAATGAAGGATTATTTGATGAGCTAGTATTTTTTGATTTTGGTTGTGAACCACCTTGATTGCTACCGCTCACATCATTTAAGTAATTTTCAATTTGCTTCATTTTAGAAAATGGCACTTCATCATTATCCATATTTCCTTTTAAGTAGCATCTTATAGCATCGTTAGGAGGTTGATGTATATTGAATTGAACGATAGATTCATCAGTAGATAAAAATTCAAACGTTAAATCAGTTCCGATTCCATCATTGTCTAATTTTTGATGGAAACTCCATTCAGTTGAAGGATTTATAATAGTACAGATTTCAAGCATTTGACTTTGTGATAGCTTGCTGTATTTATTTTTTCCAACTCCTCCCATATCATCATCCTGTCTGTTGGCTTCAATGCTTTGAATTTTAGCTGCTAATTTTTCCTGTCTTACTTTCTTAGATTCTTCAAGAATTGTATTAACCTTTTTGTTCTGTACGTAGTAAAAGATTAGTCCAACAATCATTGCACCAAACATTACTCCCATTGCTGCATCTTCATCACTATCAAGTAGAGCATAAAATAACAATAGCCCTAAAACAAAGAATCCACCACACCCCCAATTCCTTTTAGTTTCTATGCTGCTAACTATACTTTCTCTCTCTTCATCTTTGGGTCTAACACCATCTAGCCTAAGAACATTAGTGCCATCCATATAGAGATAAAACTCCGAGTCTTTGTATTTGTAGTTTCTAAGCCAAAAAGGAACATAACATGATAACTTGGTGTCAATGTCGTAAACAGCATTTACATAAAAATCCTTGTATCGATCTCCAGGTATTCTTTTTCTAGATTGTAGCTCAACATAGTTGTTTGCTTGACTTTCTCCATGGTAATTCCAAGCTTCATCACTGTCTAATTCTAGCTCAATAAGACTGAAACCTTGTGTATATTCAATTTTGAATTCTTTTAATTCACCAGCTTCAAAACCAACCCCATGAGAAAAGTCTTTTACACTTCTTGGTACACTACTCTCGTTACTTGCCGTAGCGAGAAAAGTAAATTTACCCTTGCAATTTCCGTTTGATGGTCTCCAATCAGTCACTGTTCTAGTTTTCTTAACTAGTTTTTTGCCATCGTATGATTTATCCCAATATTCTTCTATTCTATCATACCCACTTGAAGCTGACCATTCACCATCATATTTTCCATTGAATAACCACATAGGTAGATACATACCAACCTGGTTATTGAATAAAGAGCCTTCAAGAATGTCATCTGGAGTATAATCTCCCTCTGACAACCACTTTAGGGCTGCAATTTCAAATTGATTCGCAGTAGTACTAAATGGTAAAATTGAGCTTACTGATTTGACTTCTGAGTCAGTAGCTGATTCTATTTGGAATTCACTTCCGCAGAAGTTACATAATAAAAGTTGAGTGCCTGGCGAGAACATTATTTCTGCTCCACAATTTTGACAACATATTTTCTTAATTGAGTCCATTGTTTTTGATTAAAAAGTCTCTGGTTAATCTGTACAGTTTATATAAGTCTGAATCGCATTCTTTGCTAAATCATAAAAAGAATGCTTTACGTCTTCTATTAAAATGTATGAGTTTTCAAACTCACTTATTTGGTCAGCTGTTTCTTTAGCTGTTTCAACATCACCCATCGCTAGATTACAATTAACAATAGCTAGATAACATTTGGCTGCAGTTTTCCCAAACTCATTTCCACCATCAAGTATGCTAATTGTGGCATGAGGATATTCATGTATCACTTTGTTGAAAAATTCAATTGCTTTTGAAAACTGATTCATTTTGAAAAAGCACAGTGCCATATTGTACAATGCATCATCAGCTAATTCGCTATCAGGATAGTCATTGATCAATTTGTTAAACACATCAATAGCATCTATGTAGAATTCATCCTTAGCTAACTTGAGGCCCTCAGTAAATGAGTTTATTTCTATATCGTGCATTATTTTTTGTTTGCTTTTTCTATGTAATCTTTTGTAGAGAAGGTTTCAGTTTTCCTGACTCTATAGAAGTATATAGAACCTCCGATGATTGCAGCTTCTACTACGCCTAACCAAAAATCATAGTACTCTATCTTATAACAGAAGTAACAAAATGAAATTACAAATGCTGAGAATAAAAATGATGTGATTTTTGAGCTAAATGATGAGATAAATGAAAATGGAAAAATAAATAGAATGAATCCGATAAACATTTGAATTAAAGATCGTTGATCTTCTATAGCGTAGATTATTAATCCAACAAATAATATTGCTGCAATAACTCCAATTATTGAATCCTTCAATTTTTTCATTATTACATTTTATTCATTAATTCTTTTTTCTTTTCATCAAACTCTTCTTGAGTTATCGCTTCAATATCTAATAACTCTTTAAGTTTTTTGAGCTTGTCCATAGCGCTTTCTCCTTGTATACCTCCAACTGCTCCCATAGACTGTTGTATTGCTCCTGGCATAGCAAAACCCATCCCTAAACCTGCTCCAGCACCAACCATACCACCCATTGCTCCGCCTTCGTTTTGGGCTGCATCTTGTAGACTCATAGCAACTTTGTATTTCATAAACTCATCTAGGTTTCCGACAGCAGCCATACTACTCCTCTCGTCAATCATATCTTGAACCTCTTCTGGAACAGAAATTGAGTTTAGATAAAAGTCGTGTAAATACAGTCCTAATCCTTCAAACTCAGAACGGAGTTTAGATTTAATGATAAGACTCAGATCATCAAATGATGAAGGCATATCAAAAACAGTTTTAAGCTCATCGCCTAAAACAGATGTGAATTTTGATATAATTATGCTCCTTAGATAATTTACTATATCTCTGTTGCGATAGCTTCCTCTTGTTCCAACAACCTTATTTACGGAAAGCATAGAATCAGCTATTTGAATAGTAAATGCTCCGAATGCACGCAAACGAATCATTTTTAATTCAGAATCTCTGAATAAAATAGGCTCTGCTGTTCCCCATTTTAAATCAGGAAATAATTGCTTTCCTACAAAATAAACTTCTGATCTAAATGGTGAATTTTCTCCATAACCAAATGATGTTACCCATTTAGTGATTTTAGGAATATTCTGTGTTTTAAGTATATGCCTTCCAGGACCAAATACATCTAGAGATTTTCCGTCTCTGAAGAATATGGCTTCTTGGCTTTCTCTAACAGTTAATTGTGCTCCCCATTTAATTTCAGTAGAACCGAATTCAGGAACCCTTTTAACCATTACATTTCCAGAGTTATCTAAAAACTCTATTATCTCCATTAATTCTGGCATTACTTATAGTTGCTTATGAATTCGTTTCTTTCTTTCAACTTACTTCTCAATAAGTTAGTACTATCTATCATATGATTTGCTTCACATGTCGCATAATTGCTTTCTAAGTGATTAGCTAATTCCATCATAGCTATATCATATTTATAAACTTGTTCTAACTCGTCCTCTTTTAACTGCATGTCAGTAAATAATGCAGACGCACCATATGGTGCGTATTTGATTTCTGAAATCAATGTATTTAAATCCTTACGACAAGATTCAAACTTTCTCATTGAGTCCAAATCTTTATTATTAATGGATTCGTCAATTCTATTGCTTATTTTCTTTTCAACGTCATCCAGCTTTTTTGTCATTGTTTGTCGTAACAATTTGTCACAATTACGTCTACTCTCTCTCTCAGAGTACCCATTATAGCCAGGAATTAAGCTTCCAAGCTTATCTAGAAAATTAACTTCTCGTTTCATTTAAATTTAAGTGGATTGTAAATATAGCAATTTGAACTATAAAAAAAAGTCATTAAGCATTGAAACACAGCAGTTCGTCGAAGTCACTCTTCTAAGAAACTTCAATAATTAATAAAAATGAAATAAATCGGATGAATTACTCAGAAATAACGGCTCTAATGAAAGATTTTCCGATAGACTCATCGAATTCATTGCCTAGCTTGCACCTTTCAGGATGCCATTGTACACCTACATAAAACTGGTAATTGGTAGTGTCTGAATGTCTAATGGCTTCTGAAAGACCATCTGGAGCAACAGCCCAAACCTCCAATTCATCACCCAACGTCGATATGCCTTGATGGTGGTTGCTAACGATTTTATTGAACGATCCTTGAGGGATGTCAACGCTTGCGATGTGCTTAGTGACTTGGACTGGGTGTTCGGTTTGGCCTTCAGGACCTCTGTGAATAGAGCTCAGGGTGTCAGGAAGATGAAGGTGCAATGTCCCTCCATTGAATACATTCATGATTTGCAATCCGCGGCATAAACCGAGGCAGGGAGTGTGATTGCTCTCAATGTGATTCAGCAAAATGAACTCAATTGTATCCCTTTTGTAATCGATTGCTCCGCACTTCACTGTGTCTGCAGCCTGACCATATCTGCCAGGGAAAATATCTGCTCCACCAGTTAAAATGATGCCATTAGCATCAAGTAATTCGATAGCTAACTCTTCTTTTGAAAGAGCGTATGCATTCACAAAATTCCAATCAACAGAGCTGTCTAAGCGTGAGATGAAATTTGCAACTGTCTTGCTGGAATATTCCTTTGAAAGGATGATGGTTTTTTTAGGTAGGGGAGGTGTGCAACTTGAAAAGAGAGCTGCAACTATGATGAAAAGAAATAGTCGGTTCATACCACTAAGCTACAATTAGCCTTTGTGTAGTCCACACTCTTGGGTTGAATTTTCCCACCACCATCTTCCTGCTCTTGGATGCTCTTCAGGCTGAATTGCTCTTGTGCAAGGTTCGCAACCTATTGAAGGATAGCCTTTTCTGTGTAAGGAATTAGTAGGGACACTGTGTGAATTGATGTAGGATTGAAGTTGGAATCGCTCCAGTATACTAGAGGGTTAAATTTGATCAAACCTGTCATTGAATCGTTGTCTATTCTGGGGAGAGTGGATCTGTTTAAGCTTTGATCGGCTCTTAAACCTGTAACCCAAACCTTTGCCCCCTCCAATGCCCTAAATAATGGGGCAATTTTTCTGATTTTACAGCATGTTTTACGGCACTCTATGCTCTTAAAAATTGAGTTCATTCCTTGAGTATTTACAAACTCTTCTAGTGAGAGAGTGTCTGGAAAGAAACTCTGAATTTCAATATTATATTTGGACTTAGTCCTATCAATCAAATTGTAGGATTCAGGGAAAAGTTGGCCCGTGTCTAATGTTACCAATCTTACTGGAATGTTATTTCTAGCAATTCAGTCTGTTAAGGCTTGGTCTTCTAGTCCCAGAGATGTAGTAAACACCACTTGTTCAGGGTATTTATCACAAAGCTCTTTTAAAGCAATTACGGGGTCTAAATCTAGATTAATTAGTGTAGATCGGCTTGTTATGGCCGCGAAAGTACAACTAAATCCTACAAATCCTATGGGGTTATAGATGTTAAGCTAAATCAGCTAATGTCCTCTTCTCTAAAACCTTGAGTTTTGAATCCCTAACTTCAGCCATAATTCTATGTAAACCACAATCTTGCTCGTCGCAGTCATCACATCTTTCATAAAAATTGAGGCTAACACATTTTAAAGGTGCTATTGCACCGTCTAGTATTCTAATGACTTGAGCAAAACTCACATCTTTAGGAGAACACATCAGGTAATAACCACCGCCTTTTCCTTTTCGACTCCCGAGAATTCCACCTCTTCTTAGTTCAAGTAAAATTGTTTCTAAAAATTTAGTACTCATAGGCTGTTCCCTTACAATTGCACTGATGGGAAGTGGACCTTCACCATTGTGTTCGACTAAAACAGTCAAAGCTCTAAATGCATATTGCGCCTTTTTTGAAAGCATAAAGTCAATTTAAGGGACTGCAAAGTAAAGATTTTTCCTATAATTGTGTGATTTAATTTATTCGATTAAATTTAGCGATGCCTAAAAATTCAAAACACATGATTCATTCAAGACTTTTTTCTCTCCTTTCATTCCTGTTTTTTGCAGTTTCGTCGATTTCGGCTCAAGAGGTGACAGTCGCAACTCATTGGAATGAGGAGGTCTTAGAAGGAATTAGAAATGACTTTGCAAGACCTACAGTTCACGCAAGAAATTTACTTCACTCAAGCATAGTTATGTACGATGCATGGGCTGCATATGACAATTCTTCTTCAGAGCATTATCTACTAGGCAAAACCTTACACGGTTACACGTGTGATTTTGATTCAGACAACTTTGTCATTCCAGAAGATCCTGCTGATGTGAAATTAGCGCAGGAGACAGCTATGAGCTATGCTGTATACAGATTGATGAAACATAGGTATGGTGAGTCACCACAAGCTCCTTCTACCATGTCTAACATCAATTCTAGAATGATAGCAATGGAACTTGATACACTTGTTGTATCAACGGATTACATTCATGATGGACCAGCTGCACTAGGAAATTATTTGGCTGAACAAATGATTGCATACGGTATGCAGGATGGCGCTAATGAAATTGCTGACTACGCGAGTGAATGCTACGTGTCTGCTAACCCCAACATCCTTCCAGAAGAACCTGGGACAAACGGAATTATTGACCCAAACAGATGGCAGGCAATTGAATTGACATTTGCAATAGACCAAAGTGGAGAGCTCCTTACTTCAACTCCTCCATTCCTTGGCCCTGAGTGGGGTGACGTGGATGGGTTTGCAGTTAGAGATTCAAACCTAACTCAACTTGAAAAAGAAGGCTGTACATATAATGTTTACCATAACCCTGGAGATCCAGTATACTTAGATACTAATGTTGCTGCTGATTTTACAGAAAGCCAATACAAATGGGGTTTTGGAATGGTGTTAAAATAGTCTCAGCAATTATCTCCTAGTGATGGTGTTCTTTGGGATATTAGCCCAGCTTCATTAAAGTATGATGGAAGTATTCCGGAATTTGATGAGTACCCAGAATTTTATGATTGGGATAATGGAGGATTAGTTGCATGGCATAATGAAGATGGAACGTTTGGTGGAAATGGACACGAGATCAATCCATTTACAGGGGAACCATATGAGCCAAACATTGTTCCTCGTGGAGACTATGGAAGAGTTATAGCAGAATTCTGGGCAGACGGTCCTGATTCAGAGACTCCTCCAGGACACTGGTTCACACTACTTAATGAATTTATCCTAGTTGGAAATTCAGGCCAAAATAGATGGAGAGGCCAAGGCCCCATCATCGACGACCTAGAATTCACAGTTAAATCTTATCTAGCTCTTGGTGGAGCAATGCACGATTGTGCAATATCAGCATGGAGTAATAAGGGTTACTACGACTACATTCGACCAGTCTCTGCTCTGAGATATATGGCTGAACAAGGACAATGTTCAGACCCTGGCCTTCCGTTTTATCATCCAGCGGGCTTGCCATTAATTGATGGATTAATCGAACAAATAGACGATAGCCATCCATTATCATATTTTGGGGGAGAGGATCAGGTAGGTAAGATTGCAGTCAATGCATGGAAAGGCCCTGATTACATTGAAGTACCATTTACTGATACAGCTGGTGTTGATTGGATTTTAGGTGAGTATTGGTGGCCATACCAAAGACCTAGTTTTGTAACTCCACCTTTTGCTGGATATTTTAGTGGACACTCTACTTTTTCTAGAGCTGCTGCAGAATTATTAGAACTTCTTACAGGGTCTGCATACTGGCCAGGTGGACTTGCAGAGTGGGAAGCACCACTTAATGAATTCCTAGTTTTTGAGCAGGGACCTTCTGTCGATGTAACTCTTCAATGGGCAACATATATGGATGCTTCTAATGAAAGTGCACTATCTAGAATTTGGGGTGGTATTCATCCTCCAGTGGATGACGCGCCTGGTAGAAAAGTAGGAAAGGTAGTAGGAAAGCACGCATTCCATTTTGCTGAAACTGTTGTATTCCCAGATTGGGCAATGGAATTTGGTGGAGATGGATTTCTTCCTAGTGGAAATTGTCAAGGAGATTTCAATGACGATGGTCATGTAGGTTCAGATGACTTTATACTTTTTCTATCAGCTTATGGACTTCAATGGACAGGTCCATATGACATAGATGCTAATGAAGAAATTGGAGTTTCTGATCTTCTTCAGATGTTGTTATTGTTTGGGGCCGATTGTAACTAAATAACATTTCTTATGTTTTTGAAACGATTTAATCCATTGAGGATTAGGTCGTTTCATTAATTTTGGGAAAATTCAAGACCTAATCGAAGATGTCGTTTTTAAAAGAGCATGGTACTGCAGCCATTTTACTTGCAGCCATTTTCATGAGCCTTGGCTTTATGATGGGAAGATGTTGTTCAAGAAATTGTCACAAGGCAAACAAGTGTCACAAAAGTGCCAAATGTCATAAAGGAGAACACAAATGTGGTGGGCATGAGCACGGAGATCACGCTGTTTGGATTAGCGATGACAATGAAGATATGGTAATAGTAAAAGCCTTGATGGAAGAAGGATTCGAAGGTGATACAACTATGTCAATTCCAGGTGGAGAAATCGTTCTATCTATAGGAGAAGATGGAGAAGTAGATGTTGAAGTAGATATCGAAGGTCACGGAGAAAGCATTCATGAAGTACATAAAGAAGTAAGAATAGTAACTACTTCAGAGGATCACTAATGAAGAGAATTTTACTACCAATAATTGCTGTACTAGCTTTAGGTTGTTCTACAAATGATGAATCTAATTCTGAGGTTGTAGATGCTAGAACTGTTGAAGAAATTAATGCTGAAAGGGGCGATCCTTGTGAATGTATTGATACTAAAACGATAGAGTTAAATCAGCTTCTTGCTTCAATCGAAGAGCACAACACTTCAGAAAAACTTAATGAAGCAATTGCATCGATGATGGATGGATGTATGAAGACGATTGGTCATGTTGAAGCAGATTTGGCTTGGTCAAAAAGTTTAACAACTTGTGAGTCGTTTGGTCCTTTAAGAGATGCATTGATAGAAGTTAGAAATCGAGTGAAAATGCTAAAGGAATCTGAACAACAAGAATTCGTTAATGAAAATGAATCGGGTGCTTCAGAAGTTTTAAATAAACTACAGAATAGCGCTTATTAGTCGCCTAATCCTAGTTTCTGTATTACTGCATTCACTTCATTTTCAGTACTAGTAAGCCTACTATTACAAGACTCTAATAATTCGGAAGCCCTTTTGATAGATTCAGTTAATTGGTCTATTGAAAGGGTTTCGTCTTGTAATGCAGTTAGAATTATTTGGAGTTCATTTACTGCTTCATCATATGAAAGTTCTTCAGCTGGTTTATTTTCCATCACTTTTAATTTCGTTAATTGTTGCTTCGAATTGACCATCACTTAATTGTACATCTACTTTTGAGTTTACAGCTAAGTCATTTATGCTTGAAATAGAAACGCCGTTAGATTTTACAACACTGTAACCTCTCTTCAAAGTGTTTTGAGGGTGGAGTAGTTGAATTGTGTTTTTGAAATTTGAAATTGCCTCTTTTTTCTTTTCTAATAGCCTTGAGTAATCGCGTTTTAAATCTATGCTTATCTGATTTAATACAGTTCTTTTTGAGGTTAGTAGATTGGTTGAGAACTCTCTTAATCCAAGCCTAGATTTATCTAATAATGAATGTTCCCTGAATATTATAGATTGACTACGACTACCAACTTTAGTGGCTATTTCTATAAGTAATGAAGCAAAAGAAATTGCTCTTTCCACCACAAAATCTCCAACATCTGTTGGGGTTTTAAAATACTTGTGAGCGACGATGTCTGCTACGCAAGTGTCAGTCTCATGTCCTATGCCGGTAAGAATTGGAGTTTTACAATTACCTATAGCAATAGCAAGGTTAAGATCATTGAAGCAGTCCAAATCCAATGGAGAGCCCCCTCCACGAACTAATACAATTGCATCTGAAGTTGAGTCATCGGCTTGCTTTATCGCTTTAATAATATTAGATGCAGCTTCTAATCCTTGAACTGGGGCAGAATACACCTCAATATCGAATCTAAATTTCCATTCATTGTGAATGACATGATGAGCAAAATCTCTAAAACCTGAAGTTCCTGGGGATCCAATTAAAGCAATTTTATGAATAACTCTGGGTAAAGGTTTTGCTTTATTTAGTTTGTCTATCCCTTCTTTATTGATGTGATCAATTGTCTCTTTTTTGCGCTTTTCTAATTCACCGAGCATGAAGCTCAAATCGATCTCACTTATTGATAGACTTAACCCAAATACTTCGTGAAATGTAACCCTACATAAAAAGACTATTTCAGATCCTATGCTGATAATATTATCTGTATCCGAACCAAGTTCAGAAGAGATTAACCTCATGGCACTTGACCAAATTGTTCCTCTAATAGCTGCCTTTCTTACTCCGTTTCTTTCTTCAACAAAGTCAATATATACATGACCGGTTTTACTACGCGTGATTTGTGCAATTTCAGCTTTTACCCAAAACCCACTTTCGCCAGCCTTTGTTTCAAGTGCATTCTTTATGCTCCTGTTTAATTGGTATAAAGTGTAGACCTTCTTTTCCCTAGTCATTCATTACTTGGGGATTACAACCTTCCAAGTTTTTGAGGTGTAGTCTACTGTGTTTGCCGGACTGAATTGTACAATTTGTAGTCCACTTAATTCATTACTAGTAGGTACAAATACACTAGATCCAGCAAGACATAGTTTAGAAGAATTTAGCTTACCGTCTAAAGAATAAAAATTTAGACTACCATTAGCATGTGCCTGCCAGTTAACTCCTTCGCGAGTTGCAATTGGTTGCTGGATTTGGTCTAATTCAAAAACGCCTTCATTGATTCCTTCAGTTAGAGACATTGCTGTTTCATGATGTGAATCTCCATTATTACCATAAGCAAGATTTACAGCTAGACCTGCCATGTAGAAAGCAACTTCACCACCCCCTGCTTCAGGAGCAGACCAAGTAGTAGTGAAAACACCACTAACTAGAGGATCGCTTTGTTCCACGATATGTCTTCCATTCACATCTTCTAATTGAACATTTGTCCCAGGATTTGAGAATGATCCTGCATTCGTTCCGTCAGCAAAAATCGCTGTAGCCTGGAATCCGTAAGCAGCTGCATTGTCGTCAGTAACTACAAATTCAACACTGTAATCCGTTCCAGGCATGTATTCTGTAACAGCAATTCCATTATTATCGTACACACTAATTGTGCTTAGAGTAGATGATACTCCTGCAGGAGAATGACAATGAGTACATGGTTGTACTGAGCCAGGAGCTCCAGTTCGGTCTTTATTTTGTTCTTCTGCAACGCCGTTGTGATGTGACATGAGTGCAAATGATGCAATAAATGCAAGTGCTAGGACAGATGTAATCTTTACTTTCATAGTCCTAAATATACGCTAATGTTTTTATTTTAGCGACCATGAGTTTACGTTCGAAAGTGTTGAGTTTGTGCCTGTTCGTCTCAATTATCGGAATCATAGCGGGCTACTTTTTGCTAACCCAAACCCACCAGGATTTCACCAATTTACATCCTATAGCAGAATTTGAAGCTTATGAATTTAACGACTTTGTTAGCGCACTGACAGAACAGGAGAGAGGCGAGATTGGAAATGAGGTTTACGCTGTTGAGGGCAAGGTGGAGTCAATGGCTCAATATGGGTTTATTATCGCTGGCGGAATTGTTTGTACAACATCAGATAGCACTCACCTAGGGGTAAACCTAGGTGACAAAATAAAAGTGAAAGGTAGGTTTGTCTCCTTTGACAATCTGTTTAGCGAAGTGCGCCTAGACCACGTCGTGGCCATGTGATTTGGCTGCGTCTAAAAACTTATAAGTCACGTACATTTTCCACCCCACAATTGCCTTGTCAAAAGTGGTCAACTTCATCAGGTCTGGTTTCCTATAGATTTTAGGTAGTAGAGCTTTGTTTAAAGAGCTCAATGTCTTCCAAAACGCGTAATTCATCAAGTCCAAAGGTAGTTTCAACACTTTAGAGTGAGAAATTATTTGGCCTAAAGTCTACAACTGCTGTTGTGGAGGAGAAATTTGTTTCATGAGTTTAAAGGACAATAAGTATTTCAGCCTAGATAGAATTCTCCTGGTACTAATAGTAGTATTAGGTTGCTCAAGTGGAATGGTAGCATTAGTATCTATGCCAAACGAATTCAACACTCCGCCCTCTAGATTGTCCTTCCCAGAACCTCTTCAAAAGATCAAAGGATACAATGTTCCAACAAAGCAACTCGCTGTAACACAAGAACAGAAGCAAGAAGTTGAAGAATACACTGTAGAAGAAGTTCCTGTAGAAACTCAATCAGAAGTAATCGAAAACGTCCCTCTAGGCTCTCTCTTGCCATGTAGCTGTTGCAAGAAGACAATTAGAGTTCCAAGAAACCCTTACACAAGCCACCAAAAAGCTGCTCGCTCTCTTCCAAATAGTTTCTTTATCAAAAACGAAAGTGATATCAGATATGGTTTGGGCGTAGAGAAGTTGGTAGAAGTAAAAGACGGTAGAGGCTACAGGATTGATAGACTTAAGCATTCTAAGGCTATGCTTCTTCCAGAGGTGAAGGCTCTTTTAGAAGAAATGGGCAATGATTACGCAGATGCATTAGAAGGAACTGATTCTGAAGGGACAGTATTCAGGGTTACTTCGCTAACACGAACTGACGAACAACAACGCAAGCTTGCTAGGCGAAACAGAAATGCAACAAGGGGAGCTTCGACTCACAGCTATGGAGCTTCGTTTGATATAGCCTTTATGGATAGGCCCAACGAAAAAGCGAATTGCAACAGACCCACAAGAGAAATTCAAAAGCTACTTGTGAGGTACCAAAAAGAAGGGCGAATTCTAATCATCCCAGAAGGGGGATGTATGCACATTACCTTAATAAGGTAAACCCTTAATTCAGAACTTTCTTGATTCCCATGCCCTCTACTTCGATGAAGTAGATGCCAGAAGTGTTGCCTAGGTCAACTGTCGTTGATGATCCTTGAGAAATAATCCTACCCGCTAAATCACTTACAGTCCATGGAGTGTTTGAAGGTATGCCTAGAAGTGTGGTTTGGCAGTTTGATGCAGGGTTTGGTGCAACAGTCCAATCAATTCTTCCGCTAGCGTATTCGTACACAGATTCCGGGTCGCACTCTACATGGAATTGATCAAGCCATGTCAATCCTCCAAATATTGAAGGGCCAGCGCAACCCTGGTGGTCAAGATCACCACCGTTATTTACAGTAATATTTTCTGCTCCGTTTTGAATCATGTAGTTGTAAGCTGACATTGCATTTTCTGGATACACTACATCATCAGCTTCGCAGTAGTACATCTGTAAGTGGCAGTTTGGAACCCAGTTGTGAACATCATTGTCAAATGCAGCAACCATATATGGGTGTTCAGGATCATTTAGGATTTCTTCTACAACTCCTGGTTGAAGTAACTCGCTTGTTAGAGTTGGAAGGGCGCCATTAATTTCTGCAGGCCCTGTTTCTCCGTCAAACAAATCTGGGAGCATGCTTGCATATGGTTCTTGGAAAATTTCGCTTAAATCCTCGTAGATATTTCCATAGTAGCTATTCCATCCAATAACATTATATGCAAAAAATGCAGGATATGGATACACTTCCTCAGCAACAGAAAGCGGTCCCTGTGTTCCTGACATATCATAAGGACCTGCCATAGGAGCACATGCTTTTACCTCGTATGATTCAGACCAATTTTCCTGAATTTCTTTAGCCATTGCCATTGCTGCGTGGCCACCTTGAGAATATCCTGATATGAACTGCTCACCATTGAATGCAAACCCTAATTCATCTCCGAGATTAGCAGCAGCTTCTACAAGATATATTCCTGATTCAGCTTCAGACTTTGATTGAACATAAGGGTGCATCAGCATTGATGTTCCAAGGCCAACATAGTCTGGCATCAATGTGATGTATCCAGGGCTACACATTAAGTATCCTAACATAGCTTCAAATGGCATAAATGAAGGTGCTTGGTTTCTTTCGAAAATGGTACCATGCATGTATGTATGTACAGGAAGGTCACATTCAGCTGGAACACCTACTGGTAGAAACATTGCTCCACTTACCTCAATTGTCTCGCCTAGGTAAGGCATCTCATATGTTACTCGATATACATCTACTCCATACTCAGCTTGGAATACATTTGAAGGTATACCAAATGTGGCAACCAATATATTGATGTCTTCTAGAGTCATCGATGCGATTTCCTCGTAGGTTTGGGCTACAATAGATGTACTCAAAAAGAGCGCACAACCCGTAAGTAAAGTATATAGAGTCTTTTTCATCTGAGTAATTTATAAGTGTATCACCTCGTCGTACGCAGCAGCAGCAGCTTCCATCACAGCCTCAGAAAGAGTCGGATGAGGGTGAACAGTTTTGATCAATTCGTGGCCAGTAGTTTCAAGTTTGCGAACAGCTACAAGCTCTGCAACCATCTCAGTTACATTAGCTCCTATCATGTGCCCTCCAAGAAGCTCTCCGTACTTCGCATCAAAGATTAGTTTTACGAAGCCTTCCTTGTGTCCAGCGGCACTAGCCTTTCCAGACGCTGAGAACGGGAAGTTTCCAACCTTGATATCGTATCCAGCATCCTTTGCAGCTTCCTCAGTCATGCCCACAGAAGCAATTTCTGGTGAACAGTAAGTGCAACCTGGGATGTTTCCGTAGTCTAGTGGTTCTGGGGTTTGGCCTGCGATTTTCTCTACGCAGATAATTCCCTCAGCAGAAGCTACGTGAGCTAGAGCTTGGCCAGGTACACAGTCGCCTATAGCGTAGTAGCCTGGGATGTTCGTAGCGTAATAGTCGTTTACAATGATTTTGCCTTTGTCAGTAACGATACCTACTTCTTCAAGTCCAATGTTTTCGATGTTTGCAACAACTCCTACAGCTGAAAGAACCACATCACATTCTATCTTCTCTTCCCCCTTCTTTGTCTTCACAGTTACAACGCATCCTGATCCAGAAGTGTCCACAGAAAGAACTTCAGAAGAAGTCTTAACTCCGATTCCCTGCTTCTTGAAAGAACGCTCTAGTTGCTTACCGACTTCTTTGTCTTCAACAGGTACGATGCGGTCTTGGTATTCAACAATTGTAACATCAGTTCCAATTGAATTGTAGAAGTAAGCAAATTCAACTCCGATTGCTCCTGAACCTACAACCACCATTTTCTTAGGTAGTTCTTTTAATGTTAGGGCTTCACGGTAGCCAATGATTTTCTTTCCGTCTTGAGGAAGGTTTGGTAGTACTCTTGAGCGAGCTCCAGTAGCAATAATGATGTGAGGTGCTTCGAGTACTTGAGTTGTTCCTTCGTTAGTAGTTACTTCAAGTTTTTTTCCTGGAAGTATTTTTCCAGAACCCATAATTACATCAACCTTGTTTTTCTTTAAAAGGAATGTTACTCCTTTAGACATCCCTTCTGCTACACCACGACTTCTATTGACGATACCTGTGAAATCAGCGTTGGGCTTTTCTACTTCAATTCCGTAATCAGCAGCATGATTTATGTAGTCAAACACATTCGCACTCTTCAACAATGCTTTTGTAGGAATACATCCCCAGTTCAAACAAATTCCACCAAGTGATTCGCGTTCAACAACAGCTGTTTTAAGGCCAAGCTGTGATGCTCGGATTGCTGTCACATAGCCACCAGGGCCACTTCCTAATACAATGACGTCGTATTTCATAAATTGAGTTCTTACTAAAGTATTTCGAACTGCGAAGTTAACCCTTGAATGGGTATTATCGTGACTGAGTGTTGGCTACCTTTGTAAATCTAAATTTGAATTATGCGAAATATTGTGTTGTTTGGCCCTCCGGGCGCAGGTAAGGGTACTCAAAGTGAGTTTTTAGTAAACCACTATGGACTAGTGCACTTGAGTACAGGTGATGTATTCCGCTTTAATATTAAAAATGGTACACAGCTAGGGAAATTGGCTCAATCTTATATGGATCAAGGAAAACTGGTTCCAGATGAGGTGACAATTTCTATGCTCAAAGCTGAGGTTGAAAAGAGTCCAGAGGCTAAGGGATTCATATTTGACGGTTTTCCAAGGACAACTGCTCAAGCTGAAGCGTTGGACGCTTTTTTAAGTGAGCGTGACGATAGCATCGAAGCTATGGTAGCTCTTGAGGTGCCTGAAGATGAATTGAAATCTCGTTTACTTGCTCGTGCTGAAACTAGTGGCCGTGCTGACGATGCTGATCCAGATGTTATCCAAAACAGGATTAATGTTTACAACGCTGAAACTGCTCCAGTAGCTGATTTCTATAGAGTAGCTGGGAAATTCAAAGCTGTAAATGGCCTTGGTACAATTGAGGAGATTACGGAGAGGTTGGTAGAGGCGATTGACGCTTAACAACTAATCTGATGTCTGGCCAAAACTTCGTCGACTACGTAAAAATTTGCTGCCGCTCTGGAAAGGGTGGTGCTGGTTCTGTGCATATGCTTCGCGATAGAACTACTGCAAAGGGTGGACCCGATGGAGGTGATGGAGGCAGAGGTGGACATATTATCGCTAGGGGGTCTAGAAACAAATGGACACTTCTACACCTAAAATACCAAAGGCACATTATAGCCAGTCACGGTGGTGGAGGAAGCGGTAACAGAAAACACGGTGCTGATGGAGAAGACGTAATTATCGAAGTGCCTCTTGGTACCATAATTAAGGACGCTGACACTGAGGAGGTATTACACGAGATTACCGATCACGATCAGGAGATCATTATTACTAAAGGTGGTCGTGGTGGTCGAGGAAATGATCACTTCAAGTCGCCAACAAACCAATCCCCTCAATACGCTCAACCAGGAGAGGACGGGCTAGAGGAATGGAAGATTCTAGAATTAAAGCTACTCGCTGATGTGGGACTAGTAGGATTCCCTAATGCTGGTAAATCTACTCTCCTTTCTATTGTTAGTGCAGCTAAGCCTGAAATCGCAAACTACCCATTCACTACACTTAGACCCAACCTAGGAATGGTTAGCTACCGTGACGACAGGTCGTTTGTAATGGCTGATATTCCAGGAATTATTGAAGGGGCTGCTGAGGGTAAGGGGCTTGGGCTTAGGTTCTTGAGGCATATTGAACGAAACCCCGTACTGCTGTTTTTAGTTCCTGCTGATGCAAATGATATCGTCGGCGAATACAGAACTCTATTGGGCGAGTTGGAAAAGTACAATCCTGATTTGCTGGAAAAACAGAGAATATTGACTATTAGTAAGAGTGATTTGTTGGACGATGAGCTGGAGGCTGAAATGAGGGCTGAATTGAAAAAAGCGGCGCCAGACCTTGAACCTTTATTCTTTAGTTCTGTAGCCCAAAAGGGTCTGACACAACTTAAAGATCTTATCTGGAAAGCTATTGACGATGCGAACCCAGACACTGGTCTATCCCAAGGCCCCTTCGCTCCACTTCCACCACCAATAAATAGATAATTGAATTCTCTTAAAACATACTTAAGGGTACACGATGAAGTTGCTTCTGCACTTCGAGATGGTGTTCCTGTAGTTGCTTTGGAGTCAACAATTATTTCTCACGGGATGCCTTACCCGCAAAATTTAGAATGCGCTCAAAGACTAGATGAAATTATAAGAGAAGCGGGCTGCATTCCTGCATTAGTGGCAGTAGATGAAGGTGTGCTTCACGTCGGAGTCGATGAAGTGTTGTTAGAAAAACTTGCCTCTGATAAGGTTGAAGTGTCAAAGGTTAGCAGGAGGGATATGCCCGTGGTTTTGGCTTCAGGTGGAACTGGTGCTACTACCGTGAGTGGGACTTTGATAGCTTGTCACCTTGCTGGGATAAGGGTTTTTGTTACTGGTGGAATTGGGGGAGTTCACAGGGGAGCCGATGAGAGTTTTGATATAAGTGCTGATCTAGAGGAGTTAGCGGTTAGCGATGTAGCAGTTGTTAGTGCTGGAGTTAAGGCAATACTAGATTTGGAAAAAACACTAGAGGTGTTGGAGACTAAAGGTGTGCCAGTTGTGGGTTATGGAACGGATGAGCTACCAGCTTTTTATACTCGAAAGAGTGGACTGAAATTGGTTGCTAGAGCAGATTCTCCTGAAGAGGTGGCTGAAATAATGAAGGCCAAATGGTCCCTCAACCTCCACGGATCAATTCTAGTTGCTAACCCCATTCCTGAGGAACACGAAGCAGAATCAGGTCAGATCAACAATGCAATTGAGGAGGCATTGAGTTTGGCATATCAAAAGGGAATGAAGGGTAAGGAAGTAACTCCATTTGTTCTTGCTCATGTGGCAAAGTCAACATCAAATTCAAGCTTAAAATCAAACCTGGCTCTTGTTGAACATAATGCAAGGGTTGGTGCGGGGATTGCTAAGGCATATGGCGCCTAAATTCGTATCTTCGCGCCGATGTCAGAACAAGATTTCAGAAAAATTTTATTGGACGATTACCGCTTGGCTTGCATAAGTCGAGAAGCATCGTTGCTAGGTAGAAAAGAGGTTCTGACTGGTAAAGCGAAGTTTGGGATTTTTGGAGATGGAAAGGAGATATGCCAAATCGCTTTAGCTAAAGTTGTGCGCCCTGGCGATTGGAGGAGTGGTTATTACAGAGACCAAACCTTCATGATGGCACGCGACCTACTCGACGTAAAGGAGTACTTCGCAGCACTTTATGCACACTCTGACATCAAGTTCGACCCGGCATCTGGCGGACGTCAAATGGGAGGTCACTTTGCCACTCGTCTTCTCGACGAGGACGGCGAATGGATCAACCACATGGCAAACTTCAACAGTTCAGCAGACGTAAGCCCTACTGCTTCTCAGATGCCAAGACTTCTGGGTCTTGCCCAAGCCAGTAAGGTCTACAAAGCTCAACCTAATCTCGCAGCTCAATTCGTAAACTTTACAAAAGGCGGAGATGAGATCGCAATAGGAACTATAGGTGACGCGAGTACTTCAGAGGGGATGTTTTGGGAAACCATGAATGCCGCATCAGTGCTAGAGGTTCCGATGCTGATGAATGTTTGGGATGATGGGTACGGAATTTCTGTTCCTAAGAATTACCAAACCGTAAAGGCGAGCATTTCAGAAGCTCTTAGAGGTTTTCAGAAAACTGAAACCTCAAATGGAATTGTAATCTTCCGCGTTAAGGGATGGGATTATCCTTCGCTTATATCTACCTACGAAGAGGCTGCTAAAACTTGTCGCGAGCAACATGTTCCTGTACTTGTTCACGTAGAAGAAGTAACTCAGCCACAGGGTCACTCGACTTCAGGATCACACGAGAGATATAAATCTGAGGAACGTTTAGCATGGGCTCAAGAATACGATTGTATCGCAAAGCTCGGTGAGTTCATTGTTGTTGAGGGTGCAGCAACACAGGAGGAGCTTGACGAAATTCGCAAAACGGCAAAAAAAGAAGTTCGCTCTCTTCAAAAGGAAGCTTGGAAAGAGTACAGAGAAGATATTGATACAGAACTTACAACTGCAGCAACTCTTGTTAGAGGGTTAGAGGGAGAAGGCTCTGAGATTGCTGCAGCTTTAGAAAAGGAATTAGATCCTGGTAGAGCAATAGTGATCGCTACAGTTAGAAAAGCCATCATGAATTCTGCAGGCTCAAGTTCACCAGAAAGGGACGCATTGAAGCGCTGGTTAGAAACAGTTTCTAAAAAGAATTACTTCAGGTACAATTCGGATTTGTACTCTGAACACGGTGATAGTGCATTAAAAGTGATCGAAACACCTGTGCAGTATCCAGCTGAAAAAGAATGGGTTGATGGACGTCTAGTTCTTCAATCAAATTTTGATCACATTTTCAATAGCAGACCTGAGGTTCTGACATTTGGTGAAGACGTTGGAGGAATTGGAGGGGTAAACCAAGTGATGGAGGGAATGCAGGAGAAGTATGGTGAGATTAGGGTAAGTGATACTGGAATTAGAGAATGCACAATTGTCGGTTCTGGTATTGGTATGGCTATGAGAGGCTTGAGGCCTATAGCTGAGATTCAATATCTAGATTACCTATACTACGCGCTCCAGATAATGAGGGACGACCTTGCTTCGTTGAGATATAGAACTGCTGGAGGCCAAAAAGCTCCACTCATCATCCGTACTCGAGGTCATAGGCTTGAGGGGATTTGGCATAGCGGATCACCGATGTCAGCAATCGTAAATAGTGTAAGAGGTATGCACGTTTGTGTTCCTAGAAATATGACACAGGCTGCAGGAATGTACAATACATTACTACAAGCTGAAGAGCCTGCATTGGTTATTGAATGCCTGAATGGATACAGGAAAAAGGAGGCAATGCCTTCAAATATCGGTGAGTTTACAGTTCCACTTGGATCTCCTGAAATCACTAGAACTGGTACAGATTTGACCCTTCTTAGTTACGGATCAACATTTAATCTGTGTACTGAAGCAGCTGATAGATTATCTGATTTAGGAATTGAAGTTGAATTGGTTGATGCAAGGACTTTATTGCCGTTTGATCTGAATAATGCAACAGCATCTTCAGTAGCCAAAACCAACAGACTACTTGTAGTTGACGAGGATGTGCCAGGTGGTGCATCAAGCTATTTATTAGAAGATGTGTTGAATAGACAAGGTGCCTGGAATTATCTTGATAGTCAGCCACATACTTTGACAGCAAAAGCACATCTACCTGCATACAGTTCTGATGGAGATTACTTTAGTAAACCATCTGTTGAGGATATTGTTGAGAAAGCATATAGCATAATGAATGAGGTGGATCCTAGTTCATATCCACTTTAATCCATGCAGGAAGTCCAATTCCCTTTAAAGACTGAATACATTGACCTTCTTCAGCTATTGAAGGCAACTTCTATTGTTATGTCTGGGGGCGAAGCCAAAATGTTTGTTGACAACGGAATGGTCACAGTCAATGGTGAGCCAGAGTTCAGAAGAAGGAGGAAATTAAGAATAGGCGACAGCGTTGTTTTTGACGAACAGATCAAAATCTCGTTAATAAAATCAGAGTAAATCAAGAATTTTCCCATTCGAATTCACGATATTGTGTGTTCGAAATTTTTATCCAAAGGGAAAATGAGGAAAGCGCTTTTACTTTTAAGTCTGGTTTTTATTTCAGTTGGACTTCACGCTCAATCTGTAATAAGAGGAAAAGTCATTGATGGCGAAACTGGTGAGCCAATGTTTTCGGCTAGCGTTGTAAACCTCTCTTCTGGTCAAGGAGTTACTACCGATTTTGATGGTCTATTTAGGTTAGAGGTGAATTCTCTTCCTGTAGAATTAAAAGTGTCATTTATTGGATACAATCCAAAGACAATTACTGTAACAGATTTCAGCTCTAAACTTGAGATCAAGTTAATGACAGACCAAATCCTCATCGAAGCCGCAGAAGTTGTTGGGGATAGGATTTCTGAAAAACAAAAGCAAGCCCCTCTTACAGTTGAGTCTATGGATTTGATTGCAATCAAGGAAGCTCCTTCGGGAAATTTCTACGAGGGCCTGGGAAACCTTAAAGGCGTAGATCTTACTTCAGCGTCACTAGGTTTTAAAATCATAAACACTCGAGGTTTTAACTCTACATCTCCAGTCCGCTCACTCCAACTAATAGACGGAGTCGATAACCAAAGCCCTGGACTCAACTTCTCTCTTGGAAACTTCCTAGGGGCACCTGACCTCGACGTAAAAAACGTAGAAATCGTTGCAGGCGCTAGTTCAGCATTTTTTGGCCCTGGTGCATTTAACGGTGTAGTAAACATGGAGACAAAGGATCCATTTGTGTTCCCTGGACTTTCTGTTTCTACAAGATTTGGTGAGAAAACAAAAAAGGGTGAAACCAATCTCTTTGAGCTCGGATTAAGATGGGCACAGGTGATCGAAAATAAGGATGAGGATCCTGTTTTTGCCTACAAAATCAATGCATTCAAATTCAAGGCATACGATTGGGAAGCAACAAACTATGATCCAATTCAAGGTTCATTTGTTGATGCAAATAATCCGGGCAGATATGATGCTGTAAATATTTATGGCGATGAATTCAGGTCGGTATTTGATTACAGCGGTGATAACAGTGATAATTCAAGAGGACTTGGGACGTTTTATAGAAATGGATATAGAGAGGCGGATCTTGTCGATTACAACACTGAGAATTTTAAGTTTAGCACTAGTGCACATTGGAGGTTGCAGCCTGATAAGACTTATGAGAGTCCTGAATTGATCTATAGCTTCAATATGGGAACTGGTACAACAGTGTATCAGGGGGATAATAGGTTTAGCCTAAGGGATATTGAATTCTATCAGCACAGAGTTGAGCTAAGAAAAAAGAACAAGTGGTTCGTTAGAGCGTATAGAACTAGTGAGGATGCGGGTAACTCTTACGATCCATATGCTACAGCTCTTAAGTTGCAGGATAGCACAAGGTCTGATGCGCATTGGTCAATGGTGTACAATACATATTGGGTAGATTCTATTGGGCCAACAATTGATGATTCTTACCCACCTTTAGAAATACTTTATTGGGATAGTGTATTCAATGATTGTGGGGATTTATTATACACTGTGCCAGTCGCTGGAGTAGACCAAGAAGCAGAAAACCAATGGTGGATTGATTACGCTGACAGTTTAAGTTATTGGCATCAACAGGTGATGGACTGGACGAATACTGGTAATGCTGGAATTCCTGGATTAATAGGTGATTCTGTAGGTTACCTAGTCCCAGGCACAGAAGAATTTGATCAGCTGTTTAACAAGTTGATTACCACTAAAAACAATGAGGGTGAGGGAGGTACAAGATTCCACGATTTATCTTCTTTGATTCACGTTCATGGTGAGTATAAAATCACTGAAATTGAAGGAATAGAAGAGATAAGGATTGGTGCAAACTTTAGGCAATACAATCCAGTAAGTGAGGGAACGATATTTAGTGATACAGCAGACGTTGTTATCATCAATAGAGAGGTTGGAGCTTATCTGGGAATCGAGAAGAGATTCATGGAGGATAAAATGATTGCTACAGGCACTGTTAGGGTTGATAAAAACCAAAACTTTGAGCCAATTGTTTCGCCTGCGTTAAGCCTTGTTTGGACACCAAATTCAAGAGATTTTGCTAGATTGTCTTTTAGTTCAGCTCTAAGAAATCCGACTCTAGCCGACCAGTACCTATACTTAGATGTAGGTCCAGCTACACTTGTAGGTAATCTAAATGGGTCAGATACACTTTATACCATTCAAAGTTTTATAGACTATAGAGAATCTTCTTCTGGATTAACAGGAGACATAAGTGCAAACATTGATGCTTTAAATCAAGGAAAATTTAAAATAGACGCAATTCAACCAGAGCAGGTGAGAACTTTGGAATTTGGTTATAGAACTACAATCGGTGAGGGTCTATATATCGACTATGGCGCCTACATGAGTTGGTACACAAATTTTATTGGCTATAACATCGGTTTAGATATAGATTTTCATCCAGAGTTTACTGACGCTATAACTGGCATCGATGTATATAGATATGCAGCAAATTCTAACAATACAGTTGTGACGCAAGGGTCGTCAATTGGTTTGCAGTACTATCTAGAAAAGAATTATATGTTGTCAGGGAATTATAGTTGGAATAGACTTGTAAAAACTAATGAGGATGATCCTATCATTCCAGCATTCAATACTCCTGAGCATAAGTTTAATCTCGGTATAAGTGCGCGAGATTTGGATTTAGGAGGAGAAAATGCCTGGGGATTTGGATTTAATTATAAGTGGGTACAACAGTTTGTATTTGAGGGTTCTCCTCAATTCACCGGTGTGATTCCACAATATGGACTCGTGGATGGCCAAGTAAATTTTAATATTGACAAGCTCAATACCACTTTCAAAGTAGGCGCCTCAAATATTTTGAAAAATTTACATATAGAAACGTATGGAGGACCGCTTGTAGGTCGAATGGCATACTTCAGTGTATTGTATGAGTTTAATCAATAGACGATCAATTCATATTAAATAACTCATAACGATAAACTACTTTATTATTACTTTTTTATTGATGTAATTTCTCTTGTTTGATATAAGAATATGATAAACACCCTTGCTGAAATGCGACACATCAATCTTCAAACTTGATGTATTTTCTTCAATAGAATAAACCTCATCCCCTTTAGAATCAAAAATTGAAATCACATAGTTTCCACTTGATAACAACCCAAGTTCTATATTGATTTCTGAAGAAGTTGGATTAGGATAAGCAACAACTGATGATGATATTATGTTGCTAAGATCAAATTCACTTGTTTCATTATAGTTGCATGCGCCAATTGTAGGAGGAGTATTACTTGAAACAATGTTTCCGAAAAAATCTCTCCCTCCATTGTTTTCCAAATAATCAGTTAGTTCGTCACTCCCATTTACTATCCTGCCTTGGTTTATCGCTATACTTTCATTTGAGACATTATAATAGGCTGGGTCATCAATACCTAATGGGTCAGTGTTTATTAACTCAGGATCTTCATATATAGCATTATTCCATAGGTTCTCATCTAAATAGAATCGATTGACATCATAAAATATATTATGACTAATATCTATTGTATTTGAATCGTTTTCGATTAATGTTGGAATCACATCTCCGTCAGAAGTTGCAAATACGATGTTATTGAATATATGCACATCACCAACATTAGGCCAGCAATAAATTTCAGGCGATAATGTATCGTTTACAAATGACGTGTTGTTATAAATAAATGTGCCGGAATTAGGACATCGTACAGTATTACTTCCACAATAATTTGACACAAAGAAAGTCTTTCCTCTTTTCTTCCAAGGTTCATTATTTGGGTCTAATCTATAGCCATCGTTGACACTGATATTATAGCGGTAGCCACAATTAATATTATCTCCCAGAATCTCGACAAAACCTCCTTCGTTATTGATGCTATAATTGTACTGGAATACTACATTTTCATTGCCATAATCAATATGACATCCATATGAATCTAGTGGACCTCGAGCATTCATAAAGTAGTTTTGTTGAGCGATAACATTATAGCAATCAAAGGGCCACATTCCACTGCCTCTCTTCCACATTCTTTGATCAATGCTTGATCCTGAATAATTAAAAATACAATTTTCTACAAGGACATTTGATGATTTGTTTGGCACAAAGCCTGACCCTCCAGTATGCTCAAATACACAATCTAAAACTCGAATGTTGTCATTTTTAATGTCATCAAAATTCATATTTAAGCCTAATGATTTTATCCAAACACCATAATGTCCAGTCCTATAGATATATGAACCTGTAAGATCAAAATTTGAAATTGTATTATATAAATTGATTAGTGTATCTGATTGTGTTTCAAGTTTAATCCCATAACCTTTATGAATGTTATTTATGTTTTCAGGCGTTGGATATATATCATGGATGTATAATTCATCTAGTTTATAGTTAGAAAGTGACTGGTTGCTTGCAATAATTTTTATTCCAAACCTGACGTCTTTTCCTGACCCCCACGAATTTGAGGCTCCACCAAATCCAGTTAATTTTTTGACATTTCCTAAAGAGTCTAAATGAGAACCTTCATTAAACAATTCTAGGTTGTTGATATTGATGTTTTCATCA
>PBNL01000015.1 GCA_002723115.1 Methanobacteriota archaeon
CTAAGAATTCAATGGCAGGAGTTATGGTGGGACTTTATGTTTTTGCAATGGCAGCGATGGCTTATCACTTGCAACATGGGTTTTCAAGTGCTTTCCAATCACTTGGGTTAAATCATCCGACGTATACACCCATCATTAAACAGCTAGGCACAGCATTTTGTATTCTCGTGCCACTTGCTTTCGCATCAATTCCACTTTTCTTGTTCCTAAACGCTCAATAATCACATGTTGAATTCTAGAATACCTACTGGCCCAATAGAACAAAAGTGGGAGAAGCATAAAGGCGAGATTAAGCTAGTAAATCCTGCAAACAAAAGACTCATTGATATAATAATTGTGGGATCTGGCCTTGCAGGGTCTTCAGCCGCTGCTTCCTTAGCAGAAATGGGTTATAATGTTAAGGTTTTCTGTTTTCAAGATTCTCCAAGAAGAGCCCATTCTATAGCTGCCCAAGGAGGCATTAATGCCGCAAAAAATTATCAAAACGATGGAGATTCAATATATCGGCTGTTTTATGATACAGTTAAAGGAGGAGACTACAGGTCAAGAGAGGCGAACGTCTATAGATTAGCGGAAGTTAGCGGAAGCATTATAGATCAGTGTGTCGCACAAGGAGTGCCATTTGCGCGCGAGTATGGTGGCTTATTAGATAACCGTTCATTTGGCGGCGTACAAGTAAGTAGAACGTTCTATGCAAAAGGACAAACAGGTCAGCAACTTCTTTTAGGTGCATATTCGGCGTTGTCGAGACAAATTTCAAAAGGAAAAATCGAACTTTTGAATCGCCATGAAATGATGGACGTTGTAGTTATTGATGGAAAAGCTAGAGGAATAATTGCTAGAAACCTAGTTACAGGAGAAATTCAAAGACATGGAGCTCATGCCGTCGTATTATGTACGGGTGGTTATGGCAATGTTTTTTATCTCAGCACAAATGCGATGGGGTCTAATTCATCAGCAGCATGGAAGGCTCATAAGAGGGGAGCATATTTCGGAAATCCTAATTTTGTACAAATTCACCCTACTTGTATTCCAGTTAGTGGTCACTATCAAAGTAAACTAACATTAATGTCAGAATCTCTTCGTAATGACGGAAGGATATGGGTGCCTAAAAATCTAGATGATGCACAGGCAATAAGAAATGGCGAGTTAGGCCCAAATGACTTAGAAGAAAATCAAAGGGATTATTACCTGGAAAGAAGATATCCTGCTTTTGGAAATCTTGTGCCAAGAGATGTTGCTTCAAGAGCTGCAAAAGAGAGATGTGACGAGGGTTATGGTGTAAACAAAACCGGGCAAGCAGTATTTTTGGACTTTGCTTCTGCAATAGAAAGATATGGTAAAACAGAAGCGTCAACACGCAATTTGAAATCACCGACAAAGAGTCAGATAATTGAATTAGGTAAAGCGGTTGTTAAGTCTAAATATGGTAATTTGTTTGACATGTATCAGCAAATAACGGCAGACAACCCCTATGAAACTCCGATGAAAATTTACCCAGCGATTCACTATTCAATGGGTGGTATTTGGGTTGATTATAATTTAATGACAACAATACCTGGTTTATATGCTGCAGGAGAAGCTAATTTTTCTGATCATGGAGCAAATAGGTTAGGAGCCTCAGCTTTAATGCAAGGTCTAGCCGATGGATACTTTGTGTTGCCATATACAATAGGGGATTATTTAGCAGATGAAATCAGGACCGGACAAATCTCAACTGACACTATCGAATTTGAGCAAGCAGAGAATCAAGTTAAGGCTACGTTGGATAAATTAATAAACACCAATGGAGATATTCCTGTGGATGATTTTCATAGAAGGTTAGGTCTTATAATGTGGGAATATTGCGGGATGTCAAGGAATGAAAAAGGCTTAAAAAAAGCGATTATTTTGATAAAAAAACTTAGAGATGAGTTTTACTCTAACTTATATGTTCCAGGTGATGTAAATGATTTTAATCCTGAACTTGAAAAGGCGTATAGAGTTGCTGATTTCTTAGAATTAGGAGAATTGATGTGTATTGATGCTTTAAACAGAAAAGAATCTTGTGGAGGACATTTTAGAGAAGAAAGTCAAACAGATGAAGGTGAAGCATTAAGAGACGATGATAATTATACATATGTTTCAGCATGGGAGTATAGAGGAGATCCTTCAGATCCAAAGCTCCATAAAGAGCTTCTGAAATATGATAATATCGAGGTAAAACAAAGAAGCTATAAATAAAAATGCAATTTACTCTCAAGGTTTGGCGTCAGAAGTCTCAAAGTTCTAAAGGTGCAATAGAAACTTATCATTTATCTGATATATCTGAAGACATGTCTTTTTTAGAGATGTTTGATGTTTTAAATGATAAGTTAATAAGAGACAAAAAAGATCCGATTGCTTTTGATCATGATTGCCGTGAAGGTATTTGCGGCATGTGCTCTATGTTTATTAATGGAGAAGCTCATGGACCGGGGCGAAATGTCACAACTTGTCAGTTACATATGCGATCTTTTAAAGACGGCGACACAATATATGTTGAACCATGGCGCTCGTCAGCCTTTCCAATAGTTAAAGACTTAACTGTTGATAGGTCGGCTTTTGATAGAATTATCCAATCTGGAGGTTATGTTAGTGTTAATACCTCGGGGGCGACTCAAGACGCTAACGCGATTCCTATTCCTAAGGAAGATGCTGACTCCGCGTTCGACGCAGCCACTTGTATAGGATGTGGTGCTTGTGTTGCAACATGTAAAAATTCTTCAGCTATGTTGTTTGTATCTGCTAAGGTGAGTCAACTTTCACTATTGCCTCAAGGACAAACAGAAGCAAACAATAGAGTTCAAAGAATGGTAAATCAAATGGATGCTGAAGGGTTTGGTAACTGCACAAACACAGGAGCATGTGAGGTTGAATGTCCCAAAGGGATCAGCCTAACAAACATAGCTCGTATGAATAGAGACTTCCTTAAATCGTCTATGGGTTAAGAAGATAACTTTTGTTATTTGCTTAAGATCTAATGATTTGTGGCATAAACTTGCACCATGAAAAACCTAGCCCTCATCTTTTTTGCTTTGTTTATCTCAGCAAATGTTCAAGCCCAAAAAAAGGCAGATATCACCTTCGCAGTTAGTGCAGCATGTGGGATGTGTGAGGATAGAATCGAACAAGCTTACGATGTTAAAGGCATTGTATCTGCTGACTATGATTTAGAGTCAAAAATGCTTCACGCAGTATACAAGACGAAGGTGTTTCCCAATGTACTTGACGTGCACAAAATCGCTGCAAATGTTGGCCATGACACAGAAATGGTAAAGGCAACAGACGAGGTGTACAACAATCTCCACGGTTGCTGTAAATACCGAGACGGCGCGAAAAAATGCACAGGAGATAACGACCAAGACCACGATCACGACAACGATTAACTAGTGAATTTTAAGGCTGGTATATTTCTTTTTTGTGTTTTATTGGGTACATCAGCTCTTGCCCAAAACACAATCAAAGGCAAGGTCTTTACTCCTGAATCTCAAGCTGGTCACAATCACGCTTCAGGAGCACATCAAGGAGAAGAGCAATTCATTCCTCTACCTGGTGCAACTGTAATTTGGAAGGGCACACGTTCAGGGACAATGACGGATGCTCACGGATTTTTTAAGCTTCCTGCAATGAATCAAGGAGACACCCTGCAAGTGAGTATGGTGGGTTATGAGACTGTGGGCTTAGTATATAAAGGACAGAAGTACGTAGAGATTCCATTAAGACAAGGTGTTGAAATCGATGCTGCAGAAGTAGATGGAACAAGGAAGTCTACTTCAATTTCACTTCTTGACCCACTCAACGTTCAGCAATTAAATAGAAAAGAATTGGCAAAGGCAGCTTGCTGTAAACTCAGCTCAGCTTTTGAAACAAACGCTTCTGTTGATGCCTCATTTACCGATGCGGTTACGGGAACTCGCCAAATCAGAATGCTAGGCCTTGACGGCAAATTCTCTCAAATCTTAGTTGACAATCTCCCAGGACCAAGAGGGTTAAATGTCATTCAGGGACTTAATTTCATTCCAGGTCCTTGGATAGACGGAATAGCAATTTCCAAGGGTACAGGGTCAGTCACAAATGGTTATGAAAGCATAACAGGCCAAATCAACGTTGCAATGCGCAACCCTGAAAATGCGGAACCACTTCACATAAATGTGTACGCCTCGGGTGACGGCAGAACGGAGTGGAACCACGTGAGCAGCCATAAGATTAATAGAAAATGGTCTACAGCTCTATTGTCACACGCTGAAAACGCATCTCAACTCAATGATAGAAACTTCGACAGTTTCCTAGACACGCCGTTGAAACGAGATATTGTTCTACGCAATGAATGGAAGTACTCGGGAGATAGAGGTATTAGAGGGGAATACAGTATTACTGGAGTTAGAATGAATCACATGGCTGGTCAAAAGGCTGTATTCGACAGTTCTTCCACAAATCCGTTTGGGCTTTATCAAGACTTACTACAAACAGACACAACTGGTAATTGGTCTGCTGCAACTAAGATTGACAGAGTAGAGGCCTCTGCAAAAACTGGATATGTATTTCCTGGGAAAGAATGGCAATCGATAGGAACTCAGTTTTATGGCTCATATCATAGTCATGAACATCGATTTGGAATAAGAAGTTACGAGGGTATAGAAAAATTCTTTAGAGGCAATGTTCTGTTGTCAAGCATAATTGGAAATACTGACCACAAGTTCACAACAGGGGCAAGTTTCTTGTACGATGATTTTTATGAGTATGGAAATTGGGGGAATGTGCCAGGAGATGAAGAACCAATGTTTGAATCAAGGACTAGAACTGAAGTAGTTCCTGGGGCATTCTTCGAATACACCTGGACGGCAAATGAAAGACTGGTAGCTGTAGCTGGTTTGCGTGGCGATTTCCACAACTTATACGGAGCATTTGCCTCTCCGAGGTTACACATCAGATACTGCATTCTAGAAGAGACATCTATTAAGTTAGTTGCAGGTCGAGGTTTCAGAACGGCAAATGTTTTGATGGAGCAAATAGGTTCTTGGGCAAGCAATAGAAAATGGTATATTCAGGACGACTTGCAACCTGAGATTGCTACAAACTTGGGATTAAATCTTGTGTCAAAGTTTAAACTAAACTCTAGGGATGCATCGCTTTCACTAGACGGATACTATACCGATTTCGATAACAGAGTCGTAATTGATTTATATGCTTCATCAGGACATGTTGAAGTGTATAATCTTAGCACTTCTGATGATAGGGGTGATTCAAGATCAATAACAGTTCAAGCTGAATTCGATTGGTCTGTACATAGGAGACTTGATGTAAGAACAGCATACAGGTGGGTTGATGCTAGGACAGTTTATATGGACTTTTCTAACCCAAACCAATTGCGTCAAGATCCATTTATTGCAAAGCATAGAGCTTTTACCCAGTGGAGTTATGCAAGCAAGCCAAAGTCAGAGGGACAACAGCTTAGAATAGATGGAGTACTTCAGTGGGTAGGGCCACAAGAGTTGCCTGATAACATGATAGACTCTCCATATCATCCAACAACAACCCCATCATTTACTCAGGCAAACCTTCAGGTAAGTCAAACCTTCAAGGACAACTTCGAGCTCTATGTTGGGGTAGAAAACATTTTCAATGTTGTTCACGAAAACCCAATTGTTGGAGCTATCCAAACTATAGAGGGACCTGAGGTTGACATGAATGCATTTGATGCAAGCTTGGTGTACGGACCTATTTTTGGCCGCATGACTTATGTAGGACTTAGGTGGACTCTTGGGGCTGCCAAGAGCTAGCCGTGCATGGTCTCATCCACGCCGTACTTCTTTATGATTTCACCCTCGTAATCGAGGAAGTCCTGCCATCTTTTATCGACGTCGATGTCGCTACCATACTTTCTGGCAAAACCTAAGAAAGTCGTGTAGTGATGTGCTTCAGAAATCATTAGCTCACGATAGAACGCCACTAACTCGGGATCCTCTAGCTTCTCTGTCAATAGTCTGAACCTTTCACAACTCCTAGCTTCGATCATCGCTGAAAATAGCATTCGGTTTACTAGTTGGTTTTCCTTTGATCCTCCACCAACTAAAATGTATTTAGCTAGTTCACCCACATAGCTGTCCTTATGCTCGTATTGCAGCGTCATACCTCTTTCGCGGATCTTTTCTACAACCATCTGAAAGTGTTCCATTTCTTCGATGGCAATTTTAGTCAGCTCCTCTACCAAATCTGCATGCATGGGATATTTAGTGAGTGTGCTGATTGCATTAAGTGCGGCCTTTTGCTCACACCAAGCGTGGTCACTAAGAACGGCTTCGAGATTGTTCTCGCACAACGTTACCCACCTCTCATCGGTAGCAAGTCGAAGTCCAAGTAGGACGCTTTTGGCTTTTTCGTACTTTGACATCTTAAAGCTCTATTCTAATTAATGATCCTGTAGACAGAAGATGACCATCCTTTCCTGGTAAGCAAAGTTCGCCGCTGGTAAGTTTAGCCTTAGGAAGAACACGACGCCAAAGCGTTTCTAAAGAAGTGGGCGGAATTCCAGAATAGGTGTTCATCACAATAAATCCTCCTGGTTCAACAACCTCCGCTACAAGCTCAACAATTTCCTCCAAATGATTGTCAAGTTTCCATTTTTCATGTTTAGGACCAAGCCCCCATGTTGGTGGATCTAGCACTACCGCTTTGTATTTATTCCCTCGTTTCACTTCTCGTTTCAAAAACTTCAGTGCATCCTCAACAACCCAACGTATCCCATCAAGCCCACTTAGCTCCATATTAATTCTAGTCCAATCAATCACCTGCCTAATGGCATCAACATGAGTGACATCTGCTCCAGCGGATTTGGCCGCTAGACTAGCGCCGCCTGTGTAAGCAAAAAGATTCAATAACCTCTCACCTTCTTGGATTTTGCCTGCGATATACTCCCAGTTAGCTGCTTGCTCTGGGAATACTCCAACATGTTTGAAATTCGTCATCTCAAGCTGAAACTTGAGCTTCAAATGAGAGTGCTCTGGTGAAGAATATTCAAGATGCCATTTTTGTGGAATAGAACTCTTGTTCTGCCAAAAGCCTTTCTTTTTGCCTGTTGGCTCAAAGCTTGCATCTGCCTTGTCCCATTTTTTATAATCTAAAGCCTTAGGCCAAACCGCACCCGGCTCAGGCCTGTCGAGCACATATCCAGAGAATTGTTCAAGCTTGGACCCATCGCCTGAATCGATTAACTCGTAATTGTTCCAAGTATCTGCGATAAATCGTATTGATTTGTGTGAAGTCATTTCGATTGCAAAGTTCGTTAACTTTGGCTTGTTATATGGCAAGAAATAAAAAGAGGTCAAGCGGTAGAGGTTCAAAAGGACAGAGGGGTAAGCATAGCATTGCACAATCAGGCCCGCCAAAAAATCTTCGCAAATCGATTTTAGACGTATTCAGGATCAAGCCTGGGAAACCGTTAAATCACAAGCAGGTTTCATCAGCGTTGGGGATACTCAATCACGAAGTTCGAAGGCTTATCATGGAGCTATTGAATGAGTTGGCAGAGCAAGAGAAGTTAGTCGATTTGGGTCGTGGAAAATTCAAACTGAACGCACAGCAGGTAGAGGCCGCAGAGGGGACGATTCAGATTACGAGGTTTGGTCGAGGCTTTGTTATGATGCCTGATGGAAATGAAATCAAGTTGGCAAAATGCGCGACGGGAAGTGCTTTTTGGGGAGATACTGTGGTCGTTGAGTGGGCATCCTTTGGCAGGAAGACTGTTCCTTTTGTGAGCAAAATTTCTAAGCGCATGAGAGAGGTGTATGTTGTAATTATCGAGCAGATAAAGGACTATGCTTTTGGCCATCCGACAGACCCCAAACTCCACGAAAGCTTTTTCATTCCTCCACAAAACCTACATGGCGCCATTGAGGGGGACAAGGTGCTTTTAGAGATGGTAAGCTGGGACAGAAATGATGACAGTCCAGTTGGAAACGTCACTCGAGTACTAGGCCAAGAGGGGGACAACGACGTGGAGATGCACGCGATACTTGCTGAGTTTGGTCTTCCCCTAGAATTCCCTCAAGAGGTTCTGGACGAAGCTGCAACGTTCAGTTCAGGTGATTTAGACCCTAAAGAAATCAAGAAGCGCAGAGACATGCGCGACGTTCTCACCATGACTATTGACCCAGTCGATGCTAAAGATTTTGACGATGCACTAAGTATGCGAAAGCTTAAAAATGGCAATTGGGAGATAGGCATTCATATTGCTGATGTAAGCCATTATGTCAAGCCAGGGACAGCAATTGATAAGGAAGCGATAAGCAGGGCAACTTCTGTTTACCTAGTCGATAGAACGATCCCAATGCTCCCTGAAATCCTCTCAAACGATCTCTGCTCTCTCAGGCCAAACGAAGACAAGTACGCCTTTAGCGTAGTCTTTGAAATGAATGAACATGCTGAGGTTGTGAAGGAATGGTTTGGGCGAACAGTCATTCATTCTGACAGAAGATTTGCATATGAGGATGCACAAGAGCGCCTTGAAACGGGCAAGGGTGATTACGCAGAAGAGCTTCAGGCTTTTTTTAAACTAGCATCCAAACTCAGGGACAATAGATTCAAGAATGGAGGCATAGATTTTAATACTGAAGAGGTGCGATTTGAACTCGACGAGGATGGAAAGCCATTGCGAGTTAAGATCAAACGAATGAAGGAGGCGAATAAGCTCATTGAGGATTTCATGCTCCTTGCAAACGTAAGAGTAGCACGTTTCTTAGCTAAACTTCACCCGGACAAACACGTTCCTACAAGAATAAGCGTCTATAGAATTCACGACAAGCCAGACCCAGAAAAACTCAGGTCACTAAGAGTTTTTGTAGCGCGCTTGGGATGCGAAATGGCCAAACCAACTAAGGGCAATTCAGAATCCTTAATCAGAGACTTGCTAGTTTCCACCAAGGACACCCCAATTGAGGAGACTGTGAAAACCATGGCGATTAGATCTATGGCTAAGGCAGAATATAACACTGAGAATATCGGCCACTATGGTTTGGCCTTTCCCTACTACACCCACTTTACTTCTCCAATCAGACGTTATCCAGATGTGCTAGTACACCGCCTTCTTCAACAGTATTTAGATGGTGCTAAGAATGCAAACCAAGAGGAATTAGACATGCGTTGTCACCACAGCGGCATTATGGAGAAACGCGCTGCAGAAGCGGAAAGAGCAAGCATCAAGTATAAGCAAGTGGAATTTCTTATGACTCGCATAGGCGAAACCTTCAGGGGAATCGTATCAGGCGCTGTTCCCCGAGGTCTTTTCGTTGAAATTGTAGAAAACAAATGCGAAGGATTTGTGCCAAAAGAAGCGTTCCCAAACGATCATTGGGTCTTCGATGAAGACAGGCTTGGCTTCGAAGCGATGCGTTCAGGAGAGATGATTGCATTAGGCGATGAGGTCACAATTGCAGTAGCATCTGCCGACCTATTAAAACGTCAACTAGAGTTTGAGATTATAGTGAAATAATCTGTACTTTTGCCGTCCCTTGCGCTTGTAGCTCAGTGGTTAGAGCAGTGGACTCATAATCCATTGGTCGTAGGTTCAAGTCCTACCAGGCGCACCAAATAACGCCGCCGAATATTTCGGCGGCGTCTCTTTGGCCCCGTAGTTCAATGGATAGAATAGGACTTTCCTAAAGTTTAGATGCAGGTTCGATTCCTGCCGGGGCTACGAACTGACCGAAAAACATCCACAACTTGTTGTGGCAGCGACGAAGTCAGGCGCAAGCAAAGCTTGCTTTAGGTTGCGAATGACGAAGTTGATGATACTCCCGAAGGGAGATGTTTTGAAGGTCCACTGTGAGAGCAAGTCAGGAACATCGAGCAAAGCAAAGCGAAGCGAGGTAGTCCTGCCTCTTTACAATGCTTTATTGCCAAAGGCAGATGAGCTTATATCTATAGCGGGACCCCAAGTAATTTCTTGGGCTGATAACGCGCTGAAACACAAAACTGCAAGAAGTAGTGAAAATTGCTTTTTCATTTTCCACAAGTTACTTGTAATTTGGTGGAATGGAAGAACTTATGGTTTACTTCAACGAAATGCCAGATTATTCAAAACTGATCTGGATATTTTTTTGCATGTCTTTTATGTTGATCATAGAATCAATCATACCACTTTTTAAAGGAGGCTTTAGATCGAGACAGCACTTCTCAACCAACTTGATTTTCTTAGCTACTGTTGTTGCTTGCAATTTGATAATTGGTGTGTTTACTGTGGGCCTGTATGACTGGCTGGACACGAACAATTGGGGACTACTCAACTTGGTTGAAGGAGCAGTTTGGGTAGAATTATTAGCATCCTTTCTCATACTAGATTTAGTATCCCAATACTTCGCTCACTGGTCTGTTCACAATGTGAAACCTCTATGGAGATTGCATCTTGTTCACCATAGTGATACCCATGTTGATGCAACTACTGGGCTTAGACTGCATCCACTGGACTATTTGGTAAGGGAGAGTTTTGCGATTTTAGCAGTGTTCTTGCTTGATGCACCTTTTGCTTATTACTTGATGTACAGGTTTGGGACCATTGCTTGTTCTCACTTCAATCATGCAAATATTCGGCTGCCTCTTGCAGTTGATAAGGCGATGAGTTGGGTGTTTATTTCGCCTAATATGCACAAGTTTCATCACCACTATGAGGTGCCCTGGACAGACACTAATTATGGTCAGATGTTCTCTATTTGGGATAGGTTATTTGGAACGTATTACTACGGAGATGTAGACCAAATCAAATACGGACTCGACGTAACCGACATGTCCAAAGCAAACGATGTAAAGTATCAAGCAATGTTGCCGTTCACTAACAACGGCAGGGAGAAGTTTAACATTGAGTCCCAAAAGCAATAAGGAAGATCAACAGATCATCGACGTTCACTGATCCGTCGTTATTTAAATCGGTATTGCAATCAGCGACACATGCGAATTCAGAGATCAGCAAAAGAAGGCCAGCAACCGAAATAATTAAGTCGTTATTGAAGTCCTCTGGACACCCGGCAGAATCTAGGTTTGGCATTACAAAGAAAACGCCCTCATTTATGTGGCTTACAGCAATCACGCCTGAAGGGAAGAATGGGTAGTTAGACCAAGTTCCATCGAAATTAGCATTGTCATTCTGAGGATAAACATCGAAGAAGGCTACCTCTTCCATTTGGCCTTGAGCTACGTTTGCCAGTGAAGCAATTCTCAATCCAGCTCTGTAATTGCTTTGATAGCATAGATTGCCAACAACGTATAAATTGTGATCGATAGCAGCTGTTTCGCTAACATAAGTCCCAATAAGCACAGGGCTGCTCAAATCAGACACATCCCAAATAAAGGTGGTAGTATTCACTCCATCGTAGTACTCGTCTAATTCGTCACCAACTAAGAAATAATGTTGGTCTTCAGTTAGCCAACCTTGGTGAGTGTATTGAGAATTGCTGTACGTCGTTGCGCTGATCATGTATGTATCAGATGGGTCGCTTACATCAGCAATTGTGACAGTATTCTCATTGCAAGCAAACGCAATTTCCTTCCCTTGGAAATTCGCATCAGGGCCTTCGTAAACCACAATTTGAGCATCGTGGGTATATCCGTCTTGAGAAAAGTCTCCTACTAGAGTTGGGTTAGTTGGGTCGCTGATGTCCATGATGTGAAGGCCACCCTCAAAGGTGTTGGTTCCGACAGCGTAAAGCATATCAGTTTCCTCATTGACAACAAGATTGTGGGCTTTGGAGAAACCCTCATAATGGCCATCTTCCTCAAACTCTACAGGCGGATTTTCTACATCCCCTAGTTTAGACAGATCGAAAACTTGCATTCCGTGGCCAAAAGCCTCTGAAACAATGTACGCATAATTGTTTGCAACCTTGATATCCCTCCAAGTAGAGTTTGCACCAGAAGCAGCAAGATTTCCAACGAATACAGGATTCACAGGATCAGAAATATCAATGAAAGAGGTTCCCGATTTACGTCCAAGAATCGCATATTCTACTCCCGTTTCAGGATCGACCCAGCCCCAAATATCATTGGAACCAGTTCCCCCTACAGTTTCGCTTGGCATAAATGATAGTAAGTCCACATTATTACATGGATATTCACCGGCCATGCCGTCTATGCAAGGGGTTTGGGCTAGAGCAAAAATGCTAAAAACACAAAGTATGAAGAGGAGAGTATACTGTTTCATTATTTTCAATTAACAAGCGTTGCCAAAGTCCGCTAAAATTCCAAGGATGTCGCTTACTCCCACAAAACCATCCCCATCTACATCGTAATTACAATTGCTAGGGCAACCAAATTCGCTCAGTGCAAGAAGGATGTCATCAACGGTTACGTATCCATTATTGTCGAGATCTGAGTTGCAACCAACAGGGGGTATGTATTCGTTTACTATTACTGTTTGGGTAGCTGTAGAAGCATTTCCACATTCATCAACAGCTGTGAATGTTCTTATAATTTGATGTGCATATGGACACCCGTCACCAATGATTTCCTCTGTAGTAGTTATTGTAACAGCTGAGCAAAGATCACTTGCTTCAGGTACTGGGATTTCTAATTCGTCGGAAGAACAATCCACTATGATTGTATCGTCAAATTGAGAGAAGGTTGGAGCGGAAGTATCCATTACAATCAATTGTTGAGTGAACGACGTTGTGTTTCCTAATGCGTCAACAGCTGTGTAACTTCTGTACATGTTGTACTCACATCCTCCAGGAGTTCCGTAATCAACATATGTTAGAGTGACAGGGCCGTTTTCATCTGTGGCTACAACGTAAATTTCGTCGTTAGGATACTGTGTGCAGTCGAGGTAAATAACGGATTCGCCAGTTATTTCGGGGCCGTCTGTGTCGACGACCTCTTCCTGAAACCAGGCGCTCCAGACCAAGCCGGGGTGATCGACGTATGGATTTCTGTTTCCTTGGTGAAGTTCAATTTTATCATTCCTTTCTAATTCCATTGCGTCAACTGGATCGTCAAGATGCCATTGATACAAAATTTCAGGATTGCCTACCTGAGATATATCGCCTACAGATTCGGGATACATGGTGTAGAAGTAAAAAACGGAACGAGCTATGTTCCCTTTGTGTTCCTCACGGGGCTCCCAAATGTTACCAGATTTTTCAGACCACAGCTCGTGATTTGACGGCATATTGCCTTGAGTTGTGTAAGTGTTTCCAACTACTCCATACCATTGTGCTGAAGCGTCGTTTACTTCGCCAAAGGGGTTGTTACTTCTAGAACTGTTTGCATTCCCGTGACATGGCTTGAGAATATAGATGTCTGACTTCATAGGTTCTGCAGAACCAAAAAAGCTTTGAGGCACTATGTGTTCAGCATTAATTGGATTCGGATAAGTTACATATCCGCCTTCTTGTGTGAATCCAGTGTATACACATTCAATCATTCCGTCCTCATTATCAATGTAACCGTACATCTGCATTCGGGCTTGATTATAACCTAGTCCATCGTGGTATCCTTCATGCCAGTTCTCCTGCAACCACACTCTTAACTCTTCTTGAAATAAATTTGATGGGGGATCAGGTTGAGCAACGGCAATAGTCGTCCACAATACAGACGTTATACAAAGGAATATATGATTGATGGTTTTGTACATAGGGTTGATTGCAAAGTATTTGCTAATATCTGAACGAAATCACAGAGTCGATGGTTGCATACCTTCATTCTTAACTTTCGTATGTTTGAACTATGAAAAAATCAACTGCACTTTGGCTATTCCTTTCGTCATTTGGCATAATGTTCGCTGTTATGTCTTGGATTCAGGATTCAGGAATTGACGGAGGTATTTTACAAGGACCAAACAAGGGCGTCGCAGCACTTCTCACTGGCGCTCTACTTTACCATTTTCTTGCAAAGAAGGCTTAATCACTAAAAAGTGGTATTTCAACGGCTTAAGTCAAGATTTATATTTGCACCATGAAAGTGAAGAAATTATCTGATCTTAAGCCTGACGAAGTAGGTATTATTGAAAAAGTTGACACACCAGAAGAGGTGATGGCTCTTGTTCAAATGGGCTGTTGTGAAGGAGCTGAAGTTGAGGTAAAACACGTAGCTCCAATGAATGGGCCTATGGCAATTTGTACTTGTGGAAGAACTCTAGCAGTTAGAAAAGAAGCTGCTGCTCACCTTTGGGTAAAGGTTGACTAGTTTTTAGAGTAAAGACTTGTAGGTAATAAGTGCCGCTAAGTAGGCGATCATAGTATAGCCCAAAGCTTGCGCTAACGCCCAATTCCAACTATCCAATTCCCTTCTAACAATCACAACGGTGCTCATGCACTGCATTGCAAACATGTAAAACACTATAAGAGAAGCAGCTGAAGCAGTGTTCAGAAGAGGTCTTCCAGTTGATGGATGGTTTTCATTTGCTAACCTTTGCTTCAATGCTCTAATTCCAGCCTCTTCACTTTCGTCATCTGGACTAGTAGGGAAGAGGGTGTGCATAGTTCCAACAAATACTTCTCTAGCGGCAAAAGAACTAATAATTGCAATTCCCATTTTGCCATCATATCCAAGAGGCTCGAAGGCAGGCTCGACAAAATCACCAATAGATCCAAGCCAACTTTGCTCAAGTCTCTCACCTGGTTTAAGCGCCTCTCGTTGCTCCAGCGTCCCAGGTCCCATAAAAGCTAAAGACCAAAGCACAAGAGATACCACCATTATCACTGTGCCTGCTTCCTTTAGAAACACACCAGCTTGATTTAGAGATTGCTTTAAAACAGACTTAATTGATGGCATTCTGTAAGGTGGCCATTCCTCAGCAGCTTCGACTTTGTCTTCGGGGTTTGGCATAGCCTTATGAATGATAAATGAAAGTATCAAAGCAGCTAAAGAACTAGCAACATAAAGCCCAAACAAGAACAAACCCTGCAAATTAAACAGCCCCACAACAGTCTCTTCAGGCACTAAGAATGCGATCAGGAAAGCATAAACAGGAAGCCTTGCAGAGCAGGTCATTAGAGGCGTGACAAGAATGGTTAAAAGCCTTGCTCTCTTATTCTGAATAGTCCTTGCAGCCATAATTGCAGGAACGGCACAGGCTAATCCTCCAACCAAACTAACAGTCGATCTACCAGTAAGTCCTAAAGACCTAAAAACTCGGTCACTCAAATAACCTAACCTCGCCATGTACCCAGAATGCTCCAAGAAAGCAATGAAGGCAAAAAGGATAGCGATCTGAGGCACAAAAATCACGATGCCTCCAAGTCCAGCAAGTAGCCCATCCACAAGAAGTGAGGTATACCAAGCGGCAGGTAAAGCAGCGCTAACAGATTCAGTCATCCATCCAAAAAATCCATCAATCAGATCCATGGGATAGGTAGCCCAAGAATAAATCGCTTGGAATATGATGAAGAAGATTCCGCCAAAAATCATATTTCCCCAGATTGGATGTGTCAGCACATTATCCCACTTCTGTTGTTTTTGACGTTGACCCCTGAGTTGGATTTCTCTTTCTTTTACTGGTGCGCCTGCTTGAAGGAGTAATTCACGAACCGTTGCCATTCTTTTGGCAGCTTCCTCTAGTTGAAGTTTAACAGCCGACTTTGGCGAAAGCGCTACGGCCTCTGACCAAGCATTGAGTTCACTGTCGGTTAGCCAAGAGGGTGCTTCTGTCATTCGGACTATGTGACAGAGATATCCAAGGGTCTGAGTAGGCATAGCCTTTTTAAGTATAGCTAGTCCTTCATCCATGTTTTCAGGTATAGCCCTAATCACATTACATGCCTGAGGTACGTGATTCAATGGCCCCAATATGCTCACCCAATCTTCTGGTTCATCTCTGAGTGCGTGGAATTCCCTCACTGGAAACCCCAACCCTCCTTCAAGCGTCTCACACAGTTTGGCATCGGTAGCCTCATGAGCCATTCTGTTAAGGAGAAGCACACATGGCAAATCAAGCTCCTTAATCTGATGAGCTAAAAATAACTGTCCCTGTAAAGTAGACCTGTCAGCTACAAGCCAAACCATATCAGGCTTCACCTCAGAACTAGGATCTAACAATGCATGCTCAGTAATCCTTCCGTCATCAGTTTGTGCGTGCAAGTTGTAAATCCCAGGAAGATCGATCAGAGTCCAATGCTCTGAACCAGAAACGATGCCATTTGCTGCACATGCCTCAACAGTAACCCCAGCAAAATTTCCAACAGCAGTCTTTTTTCCCGTTAATCTGGTAAAAAGAGTGGACTTGCCAGTATTCGGATTGCCAACAATTGCTATGTTTATTTTGCGATTGACCACGAGTGCAAAAGTATCTTATAGATGTTCTTTTAACGAGGTTGTAACCACGAATTTGGGTTCTGAGCAGTTCTCTCTGATCCTGCGACTTTCCAAATTTCAAAGTGAATTGCTGTTCCCTGTGTTTGGGATAGAACCTCTCCAATTTTAACTCCTCTTTCTATTCTATCTCCCTTTGAAACATTTACATTGTGAAGATTACTGTAAACGGTCTTATAACCACCGTGTGTTACGATAACTGTTTTTCCTGCTCCAGGAAGCGCAAAAACACTACTTACATTTCCTTCAAAAATGGAATAGACATTTGCGTTAGTATCAGTAGTTATGTCAATCCCATTAGATTCAATAGTAATTCCCGGAATTGTAGGGTGCGCATGACGACCAAACTTTCCAGTAACAACACCTCTGTGCACTGGCCATGGTAGACCCTTTTTATTTTTTTCAAAGGCTTCAGAAACAATTCTGCCCTCAGGAGTTAGTGCAAACTCACCCTTTGATGACGCCCTTTCAGCAGCCAATTCTGCTTCAATAATCCTTTTGATTTCATCGTTGAGTCTTTTACGCTCTTTTTCTTGTGCCTTTTGGGTTTTGCGTAACTCCCTTTCCTTCTCTTTTAATTCCGACAGCAATTCAGCTCTATTTTCTCTATCTGAATTAAGAGCTTTCATTTCCTTTTGCTGATCTTCAAGAGCGCTTACAACGGATGCTTTTTCATCTGTCAATTCTTGTCTTGTAGAAGATAATTCGTCCTGTGCTGAAGTGATTTCTGTCGCTTGTCGCTTCCTTTCTTCAGCGTAAGATTGAAGCATTTTGAATCTGTGTGATGCTTGATTGAAATCCTCAGAGGCAAAAACAAACATCAAAGGACTCGATGCAAGTTGTAACCTATAGGCCTGACGAATCATTTGAGCATATTCTTCTTTAAGCGCAACAATGTGACCTTCTAAGGATCTGATTTCTGAATCAGTACCTCTAACAGATCGCTCTAATGATCTTATTGTCGATTGATGATGGCGTACAAGTTTTTCCCTCAATTCAATCTGCTTGTCAATTAATGCTACTTGAGAATTAGCTGCCTGTCTATTTTTTTTGGCATCGCTAATTAACCTAGAAGTAGTCCTTAACTGTTCTTCAATTTTATTTCTTTCAGCAGTTAAATCTTCTTTGTTTTTTTGAGCCCAAACGCCACTAGTCATCATAAACATAAGCGCAACAAAGACACTAAATATTCTATAAGCTCGACCTACGTTCATAATCTTCAGGTGGGTCAAATGGCAGTTCGTATTCTCTATTAATTCGACTACGCCTAATCTGTAATATGGCCTCTAAATCAACCCCATCTCCATAAGCGGTAAGCTTAGTTTTATTTGGTAGAAGGCCTTCTTCATGACCTTCGTTTCCACTTCTTTCAATCTTAATAGTAAGGCCAGTTTTAAGATCATTAAACACATCCTTAACTGGAGCAAAAGAAACCCCATCGAACCAATATCTTTTTATTAAAAGTTCTTCAGCATCTGTTTTGTCTAAATATTTATGAGCCCTTTTGCCATCCAAATTAATCCCTAGGCTATCAGGGTTAAAAACAGCCAAAGCCCTCTCATCTATTCCACCAAGAAGCTTTTTTACTTTACGAGGGAATTTTTCAATCAAGACATAATCAGACCCATCCACCTTTGAAATGAATTTGTCATTCATGGGATCTAATCCCAGTGGCTCTCCACTAAATAATTCTTGAAATGAATAGAAGTCAAATGGTACTCCAAGCACACCTTGCAATTGTGAATAATCACCTTCGTATACGAACTTGTTTTGAGGAACCTTGCTAATCATTTGAACAGAGTCAGGAGTCAAGAGTAACCTAGCAACTTCTACACCTAAGGCAGGAGTGAGACTAACCCAAATAGCACTATCTCTAGCCATTCGAACATTGATGGTGAAATCGTCAGAAGTGCCATTCACTTTAACATCGGCATTCATTTTAAAGCCAATCCAATCCCAGTCTAATGCACTTTTATAGCTGTTCTTAAGGATGTGGTTTGGCTCCCTAGGGATCAAAGGCTTTCCTTCAGCTAGACGCTTGGCGTTACTACATCCTGAAAGTAAAATGATGCAGATAATAGCAAATATGTTTAACTGCCTAATCACTGTGTCCTTGATAGTTTTTCATTTAGCCTCTTCATTCCTCCGCCAGCTTCTGCAGCTTCATTCCATTTTAACCTAGCCTCATCAAATCTCTCTAATTCCCATAGAATATCACCCTCCCTTTCAGAAAACACAGCGTCAGGAAATTCACCCTCTGGTAGAAACGATTGAGCTTGTTGTATAAAGGTAAGCGCCTCTTCGCTACGGTTCATCAGATGCAAAATTAAAGCGTGAGTATCTAAGAAGTTTGGCTCCTTAGGAATCAATTCATTTGCTTTTTCACTCAATTCATAAGCTCTAGAAATATTCTTTCTATCACTTGCAAGAAAGAAAGCATAATTGTTCATCACATATGGATCGGGGTAGTAATCAAGACTCTCTTCGAAGGCATCAAAAGACTTCTCTTTTTCTCCAATTTCTCGATACGCCATAGCAAGCCCTTGTGCTAAAGCGCCACCTAATTCTGGCATTTCGTAAACAATTGCTAATCCTCCTTTATACGCTTTGATTGCTTTTTTATGGTCACCTAATTTCGAATAGGCAGACCCTAGATAATGACTGAAAATCGCTTCTAAAGGGAAGTATGTTATTGCTTCTTCGCTAACAGTTGCAAGTGTGTTCCAATCTTTTTGCATCATCAGCACGTACATGTACTCTTCACGTACAGTAACTGAATTGGGATTGCCTGAAATCGCCTTGACATAAGAATCTCGAGCACGATCAACTCGCCCAAACTGCATATGCCTCATTGCCATAAAGTGATGAAGTCTAGGGTCATCAGGGTGTGCATTAATTGCAATTTCAAGTAATTCGGTCACTTGATCTTCGTTCTGCACTTCAACTAAAAGAGATAACTTTTCCGCAGGATCTATGTCCTCTGATTTAAATCCCTTTTTAAGTAACATATAAATGTCCTGACCACTTTGAGATGCTAAATGACATTTCGCTAGAGCCAAGTATGAATCAAGAAAGTCAGGGAAGCCTTCAGTGAGATTCTCAAAAATGGGGATAGCCTTTGAGAACTCTCCATCTGTCGCAAGCATTGAAGCCTCTTCAAATAAAAACAACGGTTCATCAGGGAAGTCCTTTACTGCATCATTAATGAAAGAGTAAATTTTATTTCTACTTAACTGAGAACTCAATACAAGAAACAGCCTGTTTATTCTAACTTCTAAATTGTGGGCGATTTCATCTTCGTAGTATGAATATGCCTGATAAGCATGCCAAATCTCACCAGCAGCAACAAACTGCTCAGCACAAAAATCCAATGCCTCTAAATTCCCTTGCCTTGCCTTAAACCAAACCATAAAATCCCCCCAAGCTTCATCGTAATTCTCCAACTTAATATGAGCCAGCCCCCTGCTATAACAATACCAATCGTGTTCAGGCTCAAGTTCTAATGCATCATTTAAATGCTTAATACTTGACTCATACCTTCCTAATTCTAGTTCAATCTTTCCCAGTTCATAGTGAAACCCTGCCACATCTGGTTCTTCCTCAACACATGTTTGAAAGCAAGTGTATGCCTCTTGTAGATCTCCCTTAACAAGGTTGTTTTGACCTGCAAAAAATGCTCTTTGAGCTGTTTCACTAGAAGGAACAAAATCGGATGATACAGACTTTTGAGCACTAGCTTGCAGAACTACGAGTAATAGAGAAAAAAATATATGTGCTCCTTTTTGATTCATTTGGGATTAGCCAATCTTGCAAAAATCTCCAATGCTCACATCAAGCGGCGTGCCAACAACACTTGACTTCGCTCCAACCATAGCACCATCCATCACACTATTGTCAATTGTTGTATCTCCTTGAATTAAACAATCCTGAAGTGTAGAGTTTGTGACAGCAGTATTTGGGCCAATACTTACATGAGGCCCAACGACAGATCTTACAACTGTTGCTCCTGGACCAATGAAACAAGGCTGAATTATTGTTGAATCTATAATTGTAGCTGAGGGGTCAATTCCAGTTCCTTCGTGTAATCGGCCCTCTTCTTCAAGGATGTCGAGCACCCTTCTGTTAGTTTCAACTGTTACTGCTTTATTGCCACAATCCATCCACTCACTCACTTCACCGGGAATAAATTTCACACCACTATGTGTCATATTCCTCAACGCGTCCGGCAATTGATACTCACCACTAAGAAGGATATTGTTGTCTATCAGATATTGTAATTCACTTTTGAGACGAGCACCGTCCTTGAAAGAGTATATGCCTATCATGGCTTGGTCGCTAATGAACTCTTTTGGCTTTTCTACATAATCCGTAATATTTCCATCATCATCAGTTACAACTACTCCAAAAGCTGATGGGTCCTCAATTTTCTGAGTAAATAGAACCCCGTCAGCATCAGCATCTATTGTAAAGTCAGCCCTAAAAAGTGTGTCAGCAAATGCAACAACAACAGGCCCTTCCAACAATTCCTCTCCACAAAGAATCGCGTGTGCAGTTCCTAGAGGTTCATCCTGATAACAGATCTTTCCCTCAGCGCCAAGTCGTTTCGCAACTTCTAGCAGATCCCTTTCACTATCCTCCCCAAACCTTCCTGTTACAAATGCGATTTTGTCGACTGCAGTAGGAAGCATTCGGACTATATCCTCAACAAGTCTCTCAACAATTGGTTTACCTGCAACTGGCACAAGTGGCTTGGGCGTAGTTAATGTGTGTGGGCGGAGACGGCTGCCTCTACCTGCCATTGGGATTATGATATTCATTTTACTCCTGTGCTTCCGAATCCTCCAGCGCCTCTTTCAGTTTCTGAGAGATCATCGGTGGGTTTCCATTGTAGCTGAACGTATCTAGCAATAACTAATTGTGCAATTCGCTCTCCATCTTCTACGACGAATGGCTCCTTGCCGTGATTTATTAAGATTACTCCAACGTCACCTCTGTAGTCGGCGTCTATTGTGCCAGGCGAGTTGAGAACCGTAATTCCGTGTTTGTAAGCAAGACCTGATCTAGGTCTTACTTGGGCTTCTGTCCCTTGAGGCAAAGCAATTTTCAATCCTGTTGGGATCAACCTATGTTCCCCTGGAGCGAGAGTGATTGATTCTTCAAGTGAAGCACGTAAATCTAATCCAGCGCTTTGCGACGTGCTGTATTGAGGCAGGTCATGATTACTGCAGTTTACTACTGCTACTTCTAATGCTTCAGTGCTCATTTACCTGGAAATTGTGCTTTTCTTTTTTCTAAAAATGCAGTTGTACCCTCTTTAAAATCCTCTGTTCCAAAACATAGACCAAACTCTTCGATCTCCACCGAATATCCGTCAACCGAAGCAGTATATCCAGCTACTACAGATTTAATGGCTGAGCTAAGTGCTGTTGGTGCGTTTCTCATCACCTTTTTTGCAATACCCTGGCAAGTTTCCATCAAGTCAGCTTGGTCTACAGAGTAATTTACAAGCCCAAGTGTTGCAGCTTCATCTGCGCCTATCATGCCAGCAGTCAAAACCATTTCCATAGCCTTTCCCTTTCCAACTAATTGAGCTAGTCTCTGTGTTCCACCATAACCAGGAATTACACCAAGACCAACTTCTGGTAATCCTAGTTTGGCATTTGTTGACGCCACTCTAATATGTGCGGCCATTGCAAGTTCTAGTCCTCCACCTAGTGCGAATCCATTAACTGCAGCAATAACTGGTTTAGAACTTCTCTCTACTCTGTCGAAAAGAGTTGCTTGGCCTAATGCCGCTAAATCCTTTCCCTGCTGCGAGGAAAAATCAGCAAACTCTTTAATGTCCGCTCCAGCAACAAAGGCTTTTTCTCCTGAGCCAGTCATGATGATGACCTTGACTTTGTCGTTGGTTTGGGCTTCTTCTATATGCTTTGAAAGTGACGCTATAACCTCGCTATTCAAAGCGTTAAGTTGGTTAGGCCTATTGATTGTGAGTGTTAAAACACCCCCGTCAACATCGCTTAAAATGTAGTTCTCGCTCATGTGCTAAAATTAAGCACCGGGCCGACTATTCAATAGCTCTTGTGTATATGAATTTTGAGGGTTTTTAAAGATGACTTCTGTTGTACCCTCTTCTACTATTTCACCATCCTTCATAATTACTATTCTGTCACAAATTGCTTCAATGACACTTAGGTCGTGTGAAATGAATAAAAACGCAAGAGATCGCTTCTTCTGAATATCTGAAATAAGCTTTAATATTTCAGCTTGGATCCTGAGATCTAGGGCGGCTACACTTTCGTCAAGTACTAGAAATTCTGGCTCCATAGCAAGTGCTCTTGCGAGTACTATCCTTTGCCTTTGTCCACCGCTAAAGGAGTTTGGATATTTATTTGAATCTTCACTTTTTAACCCTACTTCTTCCAAGAGCTGATTTACGGTTGCATTACCACCCCCTAGATTTATTGCCTCTTGCAATGCAAGACCTATCCTCATTCTGGGATTCAATGCGCTGAATGGATCCTGAAAAACAGGCTGAGCTCCTTTTTTAAAAGCCTTAAGATCATTTAAATCTAAGGATTGGCCTTTCCATTTAATCTCTCCGCTTGTGCAAGGTTCCATGCCAAGTAATAGCTTCCCCAATGAAGATTTTCCAGACCCGCTTTCTCCAACTAATCCTACTCGTTCGCCAGCATGTATAGACAAACTCACGTTCTTAACTGCGCTAAAACTCTCTTTGACTCTGCCTAAAAAATCCTTTTTAACTATATACTCGAGGCTAACTCTATTAGCCTCAATTAGAGAATCACCACTTGAGTTTATTGCCCCTTCTCTTTTGTGCCTAGAAGATATTAATTCTTTAGTGTAATCGTGCTGAGGATTGCCAAATACATCTTTACAACTGCCCTCTTCAACGACATCTCCTAATCTCATGACAACGACATAGTCAGAGATGTCATTTACAACTTCTAAGTCATGAGAAATGAAGAGAACTCCAAGATTTCTTTCTTTTTGAAGTCGTGAAAGGAGGTCTAGTATTGTTTTTTGGACAGTAACATCCAGGGCAGTGGTTGGCTCGTCTGCAATTATGACTTTAGGATCGCAAGCAAGAGCCATAGCAATCATGACTCGTTGTTTTTGGCCTCCACTTAGTTCATGAGGGTACTTTTTGTATGATTCTTCAGGTGATGGCAACTCTACCTCGTTGAACAATTCTTGGACTTTTATTCTCGCTTGTTCTGAACTTAAACCCTTATGAACCAATAGTGGCTCAGCAACTTGATCACCAACCCTCTTTGATGGGTTAAGTGAGGACATGGGGTCTTGAAAAATCATACTAATTTCCACGCCCACTTTAAGCGATGTGAATTCGCCTGATTCAATTTTGGCACTTGGGGGTAACAGCCCCATTACAGCCATAGAACTGACGGTTTTACCAGATCCCGATTCACCAACAATAGCTGTCGTCTTTCCCGGAATTACTTGAAAGCTTAAATCATTTACAACCCTCTTGTCGAAGGCTATGCTAAGATTAGTGACTTTCAGTACTGGGCTTAAGCTCATTAAAGCGTTCCTCTGTTTTCTTGTTCTCTTTCAATAGCTTCAAAAAGGGCCTTGAAATTCCCCTTGCCAAAACTCTGAGCACCCTTTCGTTGAATAATTTCAAAGAACATTGTGGGTCTGTCTAAAACAGGCTTGGTAAATAATTGAAGCAGATAACCCTCGTCATCTCTATCTATCAATATGCCAAGCTTTTTTAGTGGCTCTAAATCCTCATCAATTTCACCAACTCTGTCTAATACATCATCGTAATAATTGTCCGGGACGTATAGAAAATCAACACCTCTTGCTTTAAGCTGTGTTACTGTTTCAATTATGTTATCTGTTGCAACAGCTATGTGTTGCACTCCTGCTCCCTTGTAATAATCGATGTATTCTTCGATTTGTGACTTTTTTCTTCCCTCTGCAGGTTCGTTTATTGGGAACTTTATTCTACCATTTCCATTGCTCATCACTTTAGACATAAGAGCTGTGTACTCTGTGCTAATGTCCTTGTCGTCGAAAGAAATAATTTGTGCAAATCCCATAACCTCTGCATAAAACTTGCACCACGTATTCATTTCACCCCAATCCACATTACCCACCATGTGGTCAATGTATTTTAATCCTACTGGATCTGGTTTGTAATCTGGGGTCCATGCTGTGTATCCAGGCATGAAAGCTCCGTTGTAATCCTTGCGCTCAACAAAAATGTGAATTGTCTCACCATAAGTGTGGATTCCACTTAAGACCACCTTGCCATTATCATCTTCAATAGTATATGGTTCAAAGGCACTTTTAGCTCCTCTCTTTGTAGTTTCTTTCCAACTCATAGTGGCATCATTAACCCATAGAGCTACATTTTTCACTCCATCACCGTGGTCGTTAAGATGTCTGTTTAAGTCACCTCCTGGTTCTAGTGGAGATGTCAGGACAAGAGTAATTTTATCCTGTCTTATTGCATATGAAACACTATCCTTACTGCCTGTTTCAAGACCTTTGTAAGCTAAAGGTTGAAAGCCCCAAGCGCTCATGTAGTAATAAGCGGCTTGTTTGGCATTTCCAACAATAATTTCAACGTGGTCAGTGCCAAGAAGAGGAAGAAAGTCCTCGGCTTCAGATATGATTTTTTCTAATTCCATTTGTTTCAATTAATCAAGCCAAGCCTTGAAGTAATCAGGTTTTTCAATATCTAATGCTTGTTTAGTAAGGTGTAATGGCTTGAATGTGTCAACCATAACAGCTAACTCAATAGTCTCTTTTTTGCCTATGCTCGCTTCATAGGTTCCAGGGTGCGGTCCGTGAGGAATTCCAGCTGGGTGTAAGGTGATTTGTCCAGGCCCAACATCCTTTCTACTCATAAAGTTTCCAGCTACATAATACAACACCTCGTCAGAGTCTATATTGCTGTGATTGTATGGCGCAGGAATAGAATCTGGATGGTAGTCGTACAATCTTGGTACGAAACTACAAATCACGAATCCGGCTGCTTCAAAGGTTTGGTGTACAGGAGGCGGCTGATGTATCCTGCCAGTAATTGGTTCAAAGTCATCGATGTTAAAAGCATAAGGGAAGTGGAATCCATCCCAGCCTACAACATCAAATGGATGACTCGCGTAAACGTAATCGTGAATCTTTCCGTCCTTTTTAATTCTAATAGTGAATTCTCCAATTTCATCGTGAACCTCAAGCTCCTCAGGCGTCCTAATATCTCTCTCACAATAAGGGCTGTGCTCCTGCAACTGCCCAAAATAATTCCTGTACCTCTTAGGTGTATACACAGGTGACGCAGAATTGATAATGAGCAATCTGTTGTCATCATTATCAAACTCAAACTGGTAGATAGTACCACGAGGAATCACTAGGTAATCGCCCTTCCTAAATGTGATTTTTCCGTACATGGTGTGAAGCACTCCTGAGCCATGATGAACAAAAACCACTTCATCTTCATCTGTATTTTTATAGAAATCCTCGCACACTACTTTAGGTGGATTTGCAAGCTCAAGGCACACGTCAGAATTAAACAGAACGGGTACTCGAGAACTTAAATAATCCTTTCCAGCAGGCACATCAAAACCCTCTAGCTTCCTAGAGAGAAGGTTGCACTTAACAGCAATTTTTGGAGCGACATCCACCGTGCCTCTAACGTCCTTAACCATAGTAGGTCTGTAATGATGGTAGAGCAACGATGCATTTCCTGAAAATCCTACAGTGCCAAAAAGTTGCTCGTGGTATAAACTACCGTCTTCTTTGCGAAATTGAGTGTGACGTTTTGGAGGGATCTTTCCTAAGCGCTGATAAAAGGGCATGAGCGAAATATTTATTCTCCTGCAAGGTACAAAGCCGATTATTTACCGCCTAATAGCTTTGCGTATCCCGGCAATTCGCCATTTTCATTTAACCTCCACTTAAGGCTTAGCTTCATTCCAATTCTCAAATGAGAGTCGACTGGGATGTTGTTTTTCTTCGCCAGTGCCTTCATTTTTATCCCGTATTTCTGAGATATAGACCAAATCGTTTCACCACCTCGCACCGTATGCCAATCTTTAAACCCGCTGTTCTTTTTTGGCTGTAAATACACAATCTCGCCCTTGCGGAACACATGATTTTTGTCAACCTCGTTGTATTTGCGGAATTGCCATTTCATCATATCGAATTGTTCGGCGAGCTTTTCAATGCTATCTCCCTGATCAGCGTACACAAATTGAATACCGTTCTCAGTAGTACTAACGCTGTGAAGAGTCCTTGATGTATGAAGTTTTCCTCCACGATGAGCGTCAGCAACGGCCTCCTTTTCATCGACCCAATCGCCAGCATCTAGCTTATAAAGCTCGTGCCTCTCAATGATGGTAATAAGCAGTTCAGGATATTTGGGATTGGTGGCGTAACCACATTTACTCAACCCTTTTGCCCATCCTTTATAATCTTCTAAGTCTAATTCGAATAGACTTGAGTATCTGCTTCTAAGAAGAAACTTACTGTGATCTTCATAGCTATCTCTCGGGTCATCATATACTCTAAAGCATTCTCCTTTTTCATCATCGTCGTGATATGCCCTGCCTCCAGTCCAATCCTGATGACACTTTATCCCAAAATGATTGTTTGACTTCTTCGCAAGTTCGCTAACTCCATTTCCGCTTTCAAGTACTCCCTGAGCCAAAGTGATACTGGCAGGGATTTTATAAATCTCCATTTGTCTCACCGCCTCGTCCTTCCATTTGTTGACATAATCGGTTTGGGCTTGATAGCCTTGAGACCAAACATTAGACAACGTAAGAATCATAAAAAAAGGTAGAAAAATCAGTTGCCTAAACATGTTGCAATCTAAAACTCAAGGCAAGGATGGGTAAAGTGCAACACGGTTATTCTCTACTTATCAATGTGGATAAAGGGTTTAGTTTAATGGAGTAGAATCATATTCCTTTACAACCTCGCCATCAGTATTGTAAAACGTCCATTTACCTGTTCTGACACCGTTTGAGTAAAAACCTGAGATATTCAAATTTCCATTTGTATGCCATGTTTTGTATTCCCCATCTTCAACACCCAAATTCCAATTACTCAAAGACCACATTCTTCCATCAGGATAGAATGATTTCCATGTGCCATGCTTTACCTCTTTGCCTTCTAAATAAAAAGCATTTCCTGTCATATAAAGTTTAAAGTCTTCATGATAATGATTCACTTTAAACGTGTCAATTGAAAGATGTGTTCTTTCTTTTTTGATCACTCCAGACGGCCACCTTTCCAGCACACCTTCAGAATTTATTGTCTCACCACACGAGATCAAAACGAAAGACAAAATCAAGATTACTCTCATCATTTATTTCTTTCAATTGTAAAATCTAGAAGTTCAATAAGCGATTTTTTTGCTGGGCTATCTTCAAATGTGTCAAGCATCTGAACAGCTTCATTGCGAAGTTTCAGCATTTGATCTCTAGAATACTCCATTCCAGGACCTTCAATAACACACCTCATCACCTCTTTTACCGCTGAAGGATCCTTGGGTGCGTTTCTAACAAGCCTCAATAACCTCTTCCTCTCTCTAGCATCAGAATTGTTGAGCAGATGAATTAGAGGTAGAGTCATTTTCTTCTCTTTGATGTCAACACCTGTTGGTTTCCCTGTTCGAGTCCCATCTCCGAGATCTAACAAATCATCTTTAATCTGAAATGCCAAACCCACTTTCTCACCAAACCCCCACATCCTCGCCACTTCATCTTCAGTTGCACCTGAAGAGGCAGCGCCACAAGCACATCAAGCTGCAATAAGAGAAGCCGTTTTACGTCGGATGATTTCAAAATAAACCTCTTCAGTAATATCGAGTTTCCTAGATTTTTCTATCTGTAACAATTCTCCCTCACTAAGTTCTTTAACAGCTCTTGAAGTGATTTTAAGCATGTCGTATGCCTCGTCTTCAACAGCTGCTAACAACCCCTTTGACAGTAAATAATCTCCAACAAGAACAGCGACTTTTTTCTTCCAAAGTGCTTGAATAGAAAAGAAGCCCCTTCTCTTAGGGCTTTCGTCTACAACGTCGTCGTGGACAAGGGTTGCAGTGTGTAATAGCTCGATTAGCGAAGCAGCTGTGTTAGTTTTGGGAGTACATCCACCATTAATTTGGGCTACAAGAAAGACAAATAAAGGCCTCATCTGTTTGCCCTTACGCTTCACGATATAACGCATTATAGTGTCTAGAAGAGCCACGTCAGATCGCAAAACCTCTCTGAAGTGGCCTGCAAATGCTTCCATTTCTACAGAAACGGGAGCCTGTATTTCTCTTATGCTAGACATAGGAGTACAAAGGTACGACCCTCGTATCTTTACACCATGATTCGTTCGATGACAGGCTATGGAAAAGCCGAGGGCGTAGTGGGTAAACGCAAGTACAATATTGAGGTACGCTCGCTTAACAGCAAACAATTTGACTTAAACACTCGCATTCCTTCAATGTTCCGTGAAAAGGAAATGGAGTTAAGAAAATTACTTAGATCAAGAGTAATCAGAGGTAAATGTGATTTCTTTCTCTTTTATGAATTAGATGCTACGGAAGTAAAACACGAGGTCAATAAGCCAGTTGTAGAAACGTATATCCAACAACTTAAACAAGTTGGTGATTCAGAAAAAAGTGATTTGTTGGCACTTGCTATGAGAATGCCCGAAGCCCTTCAAAGCCCTAAAGATGAGTTGGATGAAAAATCTTGGAAGGAAATCGAAAGTCTAATTATTCATGCTTTGGATAAGTTTGACGAATTCAGAAATACAGAAGGTGCAACTATAGAATCTGATTTTAAATCTGGGATTGATATCATAAGAAATTGTTCTGCCGGATTAGACCCTCTATTAGATGTTAGACTCAAAAGAGTTAGAGAGAGAATAAGAACAAATCTTGAAGAAGTAATTGAGAAGAATAAAATAGACGAGAGTAGGTTTGAGCAAGAGGTGCTATTTTACATTGAAAAGCAAGATGTGAGCGAGGAAAGGAGTAGGCTTGCTGCACACTGTGATCACTTTGAAGAGATAATGTCAAACGGAATTGGTCAGGGAAAGAAACTAGGTTTTGTAGCCCAAGAAATCGGTCGCGAAATCAACACTCTAGGCTCAAAAGCCAACGACGCAGACATCCAAAGGGTAGTAGTCCAAATGAAAGACGAACTCGAAAAAATCAAGGAACAAATCCTCAACGCACTATAATTATGCCAGCAGGAAGACTACCAAAAGGGAACGGCAAGGCCATTATTTTCTCAGCACCATCAGGGGCTGGAAAATCAACCCTTGTTTCAAACCTAATGTCTTCATCAGATTTAGAATTAGGATTCAGCGTTAGTGCAACAACCAGAGAATTAAGAGGAGATGAGGTACATGGTGAATCGTACTACTTCATATCACAAAAAGATTTTGCTGATAGAGTTACAGATGATGCCTTTGTAGAATGGGAGGAGGTCTATCCTGGCCTTAGTTATGGCACGTTATGCGAAGAAGTTGAACGTCTGTGGGCAGAAGGTGTGACACCTGTATTCGATGTAGATGTAGTTGGAGGCCAAACCCTGAAATCAGTCTTTAAAGAAAGAGCCCTTGCAATTTTTGTAGTGCCACCTTCGATTGAAGAACTAGAACGAAGATTAAGGTCTAGAGGCACTGACTCTGAAGAGAGTATTGTGAAGCGAATAGGTAAGGCATCAAGAGAGATGAGTGCAGCGCCTGCATTTGATGTGCAGATTATCAATGATAAACTTGATAGGGCTGTACAAGATACTATTAATGTTGTCAAAGCATTTTTATCGTAATGACTGGAAGGGCAACATCTGGAAAAGTAGGTTTGTACTTTGGGTCTTTTAATCCTATTCATCTTGGTCATCTAGTCATTGCCAACCACATGGTAAATAGAGCAGATTTAGATGAAGTTTGGATGGTAGTCACACCAACTAGTCCATTTAAACTTGATGACGAATTGATATCTGAGGAGCAGAGACTGCAAATGGTTAGGTTAGCAGTAGCAGAGAATTCATGTATATATCCATCTGACGTTGAATTTCACCTGCCACGGCCTAATTACACTGCAAATACTTTAAAGTATTTGAGATATGAGCACCCCCAGATTGAGTTTTCTGTTATTATCGGAGAGGACAACTTTGACAATCTACACAGATGGGAAGAATACGAGGATATAATTTCAAATCACAGGATTCTTGTTTATCCGAGAAGAGTGAATTCACCTAATATTCCACCTGACAGTGCGCCCAATAAGGGAGGCCAAACAGTAGTAGGAAAAGATCAAGTTGTTGTTTTCACTGAAGCTCCAATGATAGCAATTAGCTCATCTTATATCAGAGAGGCTATCCTTGATAAACAAGACATTCAATATCTCTTGCCAGATCCAGTGATATCATACATAGGTAATAACCACCTATATGAAAGGATTATATCTTAATTGAATGAATTCATGGCTCTTGCAAGTCCAATTGTAACAGCACTCTCAACTGCTTTTTGTGATCTAGTTAAAACTTCTTGAAGAGCTAAGTGTTCTTCTTCAGTCCATTCACCAAGTACAAAGTCTGATTGCTGTCCTCTTGAAAAGTCGGCACCAATTCCAACTCTTAGCCTTGGATATACGTTTGACCCCAAAACTTCTTGAATGTCTTTAAGACCATTGTGTCCGCCATCGGAGCCCTTAGCTCTAAAGCGTAATTTTTCGTAGTCCAGATTTAGATCATCAGTAATTACAATGATTCTTTCTGCTGGTATTTTCTCAGCGTCCATCCAATATCTAACAGCTTTACCGCTAAGATTCATGAATGTATTTGGCTTTAAGAGCACAAGTGTTCGTCCTTTAAAACGAACGGTGGACACCATGCCGTGACGCTCGGTAGAGAAAGTTCCTCCGTGAGCCTCAGCAATGGTGTCCACCACTCTAAACCCAACATTATGTCGGGTGTTCTCATACTCCGCCCCAGGATTACCTAAACCGATTATGAGAAATTTCATGAGAAATTATTTTATTCCTCTCCGCCTTCAGCAGCAACTTCGCCACCTTCAGCTCCTTCTTCTCCCTCAGCACCTTCAGCATCTCCCTCAGTTTCAGAGTCAAGAGACATAGCAGCACGAGTACGCTTACATGCGAATAGAAGTACAGATTCGTTTAGAAGAATATTGCAACCTTCGATATTTAGATCACTAACACGAAGATTATCTCCAATGTTAAGAGCAGTAACATCTGCATTAATAGCGTCAGGAAGGTTTTCGAATAGACCTTGAACTGGCACACGACGGAAAAGAGTTTCCATACGACCACCAGCGATAACACCAGCTGCAGTTCCTTGAGAACGCAAAGGTAAGTTTACTCTAACAGGCTTTCCTTCGATGATCTTTAGTAGATCAATGTGTACAATGCGGTCTGTAACAGGGTGGAATTGTACTTCCTGAATGATGCACTTAGTCACTGTTCCGTCGATATCCATGTCGATTGCAAATACGTCTGGATTTACTACCAGTTTGCTCAACTTGATCTCGTTAACAGAGAAGTGAGTTTGGTTGCCGTCTCCGTAAAGAACGCCAGGAACTTGTCCTGATTTTCTTAGAGAAGATGCATCTTTCTTTCCTACGTTCCCACGAAGAGAACCGCTCAATGATGCTGATTTCATAATTTACTAATTATTAAAAATTAAAATGTGAACTTATACTTTCGTTGCTCATTAAGCACTTGATTACTTGAGCAAACATGTCATGCACAGGCAAGACTTTTATTTTACTTGTTGGGACACCTTCCTTAAGAGGGATAGTGTCTGCGATGATGAATTCTGTTAGAACACTATCCTCAATTCGATCATAAGCAGGACCGCTTAATACACCGTGTGTACAAATAGCTCTTACAGAATTAGCCCCATACTCCTTCATTAAGCCTGCAGCCTTAGTTAGAGTACCCGCCGTGTCACACATATCGTCAACGATTATTACGTCTTTACCAGTTACATCGCCAATAACTGTCATGCTAGCCACTTGGTTTGCCACTTCTCTTTGCTTGTAACAGATCGCCATGTCTACACCTAATGCTTTAGCATATGTGTTAGCTCTCTTCGTTCCTCCAGTGTCAGGAGTTGCGATACAAACGTTAGTGAGATCAAAATTTTCCTTGATGTGGTTTAGGAAAAGTGTTGAACCATATAAATGGTCTACGGGAACCTCGAAGAATCCTTGAATTTGGTCTGCGTGAAGATCCATAGTAATTACGCGATCAACACCAGCAGCCATAAGCATGTTTGCAACGAGTTTTGCTCCTATAGCGACTCTAGGCTTGTCCTTTCTGTCTTGACGAGCAAAGCCAAAGTATGGCATAACTGCAATAATGCGTTTTGCGCTGGCACGTTTTGCGGCATCAATTAATAGAAGGAGTTCAAAAAGATTGTCTGTCGGAGGGAATGTCGATTGAACAATTACAACTTCTTTTCCACGAACTGTTTCCTCTATGCTAACAGTGAATTCGCCATCTGAGAAGCGTGTAGTTGTAACAGGAACTAATTCTGAACCATATGCTGCAGCGACTCTCTTTCCAAAGTCAAGAGAGGCAGAACCAGCGAGTATTTTTATCATATCTGACACGACAACCTATTTAGGGAGCGCGAAGATACGGACTTTTTCAGTGTTTTTAGTCCTCTGGGGCTATGAGTTTGAATCCTTTACCGTGAACGTTTAGGATTTCAATTCTGTCATCAGCCTTAAGATGCTTTCTCAACTTAGCAATATACACGTCCATAGATCTACCGTTAAAGTAGTTGGCATCACCCCAAATGGCTGATAATGCGTGGTATCTTTCAAGCAATCCATTCTTGTGTCTGCTAAGCAAAAACAACAATTCATTTTCCTTTGTTGTTAGCCTTTGTTCAGCACCGTTATGAGTCAATTGTTGCTTGTTGTAATCGAACTCGTAAACACCAATGTTAAACGATGTCACTTCTTCACCAGCCTGTGGTAACGAAGAAGTACGCCTAAGGATAGCATTGATTCTAACAAGTAGTTCTTCCATGCTAAATGGCTTAGTCATATAATCATCAGCTCCAACTTTAAATCCTTCAAGAGTGTCCTCTTTCATACTTCTAGCTGTTAAAAACAGAATTGGGATAGATTTACTTTCCTTTCTTATCTCAGTTGCTACTTCAAAACCGTCCTTACGTGGCATCATAACGTCCAGGATAATGAAGTCAAATGTTTCTCGGAAAAAAGTTTTTACTCCCTCGGCGCCGTCTTGGGCCCATGTTGTAACAAAACCCTTTGCATTAAGGTAATCAGATAGTAATTTGCCCAAATTAGGGTCGTCTTCACATAGAAGAATTCTTATAGGTGATTTACTCATTCTTGCGGTGGATCAAATTTCAATTTCAAACTAAAGATGCTGTAACTACCGAGTTCACTCTCGACATTAATGCTTCCGCCGTGTCTTTCAACTACTGCTTTCACATAGCTCAGGCCAAGCCCAAACCCCTTTACGTCGTGAACATTCCCAGTTGGAACGCGGTACAACCTTTCAAAGACCTTGCCAAGATGCTCCTTGGGTATACCTACACCGTTGTCTCTAACGCTAAATTCTACTCCTTCGTCTGTCTGTTGAGTAGAAATAGTTATTCTAGGATTTTCTTTTGAGTACTTCAGAGCATTGTCTATGAGGTTGAAAATAACGCTGGTCAGATGGGTTTGGTCTGCATTAATAATAGGGTTATTTGCCTTTAGATCAAGATCAATTTTACCCCCTTGCTTCCTAACCTGTATAGCTACATTTTTTGCAGCATCCTTAGCGATATCATGTATGTTCAAAGGTTGCAAATAGAGGCGCATTGATCCCTTTTCAACTAATGATGCCTGTAGAACCTTTTGCACTAATAGACTCAGTCGCTTATTCTCAGCTTTGATTAAATCAAAATAATAGTTCTGCTGTTCCTTATCAAGTTGAATATCTCTATCACTCAATGCTTCAGAGGCCAAACCAATAGTAGATATTGGCGTCTTCAATTCGTGAGTTAAATTGTTCATCAAGTCACGACGAATACGCTCAATGTGTTTGGATTGTCTTACTGAGTAGAACACATAAACGAGTCCCACAAAAATTCCTATTAGAAGTAATCCTGATAACAAGAAAGCGCCAAGCCCATCCTCAAGTAAATAGCGCTCTCTATTTGGGAAGTACACTTTAAAGTGTAGGTCTTTCATCTCGACAGAATATCCTTGTTCGACTAATTCATCCCGAAATGGTTCACAGTTGCTATTCAAATACGCAGGTTGGTCATATCCATCAAAAGCTCCAAATACGCCTCTAGCCTTAACTCCATTTTTTTCTAGAGCGACATGAAGTAATGAATCGATATCCATTGATTCCATTCTTAGAATGATAGATCTAGAAGCTCCTCTTATGGTTTTGTCTATGCTGACTCCCCTACTCTCATTGTTGCCAGCAAAGTTGATGTCTGCGGATACTTGAATCCACTCTGCCATTTGATTTAAAGATCGTTCAACGCTTTGGTCGAAGATTTGACCTCTTAAATCAAGCACCTTTTTAAGTCCTGTAACCTGCAGTGCACTTACAGAAAGTATAGCGAAGGCTAATGCCCACATTATCCAAGATGTTTTAAACGCCTGCATCTTTTCAAAAGTACGACTATGGATATGCTCTTAATTAAGTGGGGATAAAATTCAACATCAATTAACATATCGAACCCTAACTTAGCTAATCCTGAAAAGCCAATAATGATACCTGCTGAAACAGTCGAACTAATTCACCAAACCGCCGTCATAGAAGACGTTGTGGGTGAATACGTTGAACTGAAAAAACAGGGGAGTAGTTTTAGAGGTCTTAGTCCTTTTACTAACGAGAAGACACCATCTTTCTACGTAGTTCCAAGTAAGGGGATATTTAAGTGTTTTAGTTCAGGGAAAGGGGGATCGCTTATGACTTTCGTGATGGAAGTTGAAAAAGTTAGTTATCCAGAGGCATTGAAGATCGTTGCTCGAAAGTACAATATTGAGATAGTTGAGAAGGAGAGAACTGCTGAGGAAATTCAAGCCGAAACAGCACGTGAGAGTTTGGGAGCAGTGGTGTCTTGGGCTCAAAAGTGGTTTACAGAACAGCTTGAGACTGAGAAGGGGAAGGCAATTGGTTTGGGTTATTTCCAGAGTAGGGGCTTTAGAGATGACATAATCGAAAAGTTCAAGGTGGGTTACTGTCCTGATGGATGGGATGTTATGAGTAAAGCTGCCGTTGCTGCTGGATACAAGGAGGAGCGACTTGAGGAAAGTGGTCTTTGTAAAAAGAAGCAAAACGGGGATCTATTCGACTTCTTCCATGGAAGGGTGATGTTCCCGATTCGCGATGTGACGGGAAGGGTTATCGGATTTGGTGGTCGGACACTTCAGACTGATAAGAAGATAGCTAAATACTTCAACAGCCCTGAGAGCCCACTTTACGATAAATCGAAGGCTCTTTATGGGATTCATCTAGCCAAGAATGCCATTACGAAGGAGGATTCGTGTTTCCTAGTTGAGGGTTATACAGATGTTATGGCCATGCACCAAAGTGGGGTTGAAAACGTTGTTGCTTCAAGTGGAACGGCTCTTACTGTAGGCCAAATCGCTCTGATAAGACGCTTTACTAAAAACGTTACAGTCCTCTTCGACGGAGATGTTGCAGGAATGAGGGCGTCACTTAGGGGTATAGACTTACTCTTGAAAGAGGGGATGAAGGTCAAGGTTGTCACATTCCCAGATGGCGACGACCCAGATAGCTACTCTAAAAAAGTAAGTTCAACAGAGCTTCAAGAGTTTGTTAAGGAGGGGGCACAAGATTTCTTAACATTTAAGTCAGATCTGTTGAGTGAGGGTGCGGGAGATGACCCAATTAAAAAGGCTGAATTAGTTAAGTCATTAGTTGACACAATTGCATGCATACCTGACCCAATCCAAAGGACAGTTTACGTTCAAGCAATTGCTGCTCGTCTTCAACTTCAAGAAAAACTACTTCATTCCGAAGTTTCTAAAAAAGTAGCTACAGACATAGCTAAAGAACAGAAGCGCGCCAACCGACATCTTCTGCCACAGCAAGACTATATTCCTCCTGCTCATCTGATGAGCGTACCACAAGTTGGAGCGAAGAGGTTGAGAACAGAGAGGCTTCTACTAGAAGACAATCTAGTGAGACTACTTCTAGAACACGGGGAGGCAATTCTGAAAATTGAGACCCAAAACGAGGGTGAAAAACCTGTTGAAGTTGATGTAACATTTGCAGAGCTTTTAATTCATAGAGTTGAAACCCAAAGCATTAAGATGGAAGACCCATCAACAGACTTTATTCTATCAAAATTCACGTCTAGCCTTGACGCAGGAGAGATTCCATCAACGGAAGCTTTTTTTACTGGTACAAGTGAAGATGTTCAGAAAAAGGCTGCAGACATGCTTGTAAGCAGGTATTCACTAAGTGAGAACTGGGAAGAGAGGCATCATATTTTCTCTGTAAAAGAGGAAGATGATTTGGAAAAAGCACTTTCTGCATCGACTATTAGAATACATCTTCACGACTCACAAAGAAATATTGATCTAATTCTAGATCAACTTGAAACAGGAGAGTGTTCAGAGGAAGAGGAGCAAAGGTTATTGAGGGAAAAAATCGCCCTTGATAAAAAAGTAATGGAGCTTAGTAAGGTTCTGAAAATAGTTATCCTTCCTAAATAATTAAGTTCCCGCTTTATGAGCTTTTATAGCTCTAAGGTGAAGGTTAAGAGTAGACCTTCCTCTGTAAGTGTTTTTGGCTAGAGTAAATACTATATCAAAAGTTCTCCATGCTCGCACTTCATCGATTCTTTCACCCATTCCAAAACCGATAGCCTCAAATCTATGTGATGGATTGTTGGTACTCTGAACTACAAGCTTGAGGTGCCTTCCTCCGTGACCTACAGTTCTAGGCGGTACAGCTGTTACAACTTCTGCAGCCATAAACACAGGCACTTCATTCCCCGGGCCAAAAGGTCCAATTCGTTCAAATTCTCTATACATAGTTGGACTCAAATCATTGAGACTGATTTCCATGTGGTAGCTGACTGTGGGTTTGGGGATTTTTCCTTCAACTTGATGTATGATGGCTTCTTCCAATGCTTTTTTAAATGCCTGTAGGTTTTCACTTTTAAGAGTTAGACCTGCTGCCATAGGGTGACCTCCAAATTGCTCAATTAAATCACTACACTCTTCAATGGCTCTATGAATGTCAACTCCGGGTACACTTCTAGCTGACCCGGTTAGAACCTCATTCTCTTCAGATAAGACTATTGTTGGACAATACTGATGCTCGACCAGTCTACTTGCAACAATGCCGAGCACGCCTCGATGCCACCCTTCTCCCGTAACAACTGTGCAGCAACGCTTAGGGGGTTGCTCAGCCATTTGGGCTAGAGCTTCTTCAGTAAGATCCTCGTCAAGATCACGACGAGCTTGATTCATTGTCTCGAGCTGGCTAGCTAATTCTAATGCACCCCTTTCGTCTGTCTCCATTAAGAGTTTTGCAGCAGTAAGGGCGTGTCCTACTCTTCCAGCAGCATTAATTCTTGGCCCCAATGTGAAACTTATATCGCGAACTGTTGAAGGAGCTTGATTGATTCCTGCAACTTGTAACATTGCCCTGATTCCCGGTCGCATACTTTCTTTAAGATTCTGCATTCCGTGATATGCAAGGATGCGATTTTCACCAGTAATATCTACAAGATCTGCTCCAATGCTCAACGCAAGTAAGTCTAGATGATCGTAAACCGAATCCATTGTTAGACCTATCTCAGGGACTAAAGCAGATAGCATTTTGAATGCAACACCTGCTCCTGAAAGTTCTTTGAAAGGATAATGGCAGCCCTCTTGTTTGGGATTTAATAATGCAAAACAATTAGGTATCTCTTCTCCTGGTAAATGGTGATCACAAACGATTGTATCAATCCCAAATTTGCTAGCATAATCTAACGCCTCAAAATCCTTAGTCCCACAGTCTAAAGTGATAAGAACCGTGCAACCTGACTTTCTAGCTCTATCAACCCCGTCTTTAGAAACACCATAACCCTCTTGATATCTCATGGGGATGTAAGGGACAATTTGCACATCGAGAGCTTCAAGGAAGGAGGCAACCATGGCAACAGAAGTAGTTCCATCGACGTCATAATCGCCGTAAACCATAATTCTTTCTTGATTTCGGATTGCTTTGTCAAGTCGCCCAACAACTTTGTCCATATTGAGCATTAGACGTGGGTCGTGAAGATCTTCGAGTTTGGGTTTGAGGAAATTTTCAGCACCATTAAGGGATGCAACGCCCCTTTGTACAAGGATGCGTGCAACCAATTCGGTCAAACCGGTGTCCTTTATAAGGGCTTTTACAGCCTTTTTAGTTGGTGGTTTTGCAGGCTTCCAATTAAGATTATCCATATTCCTCTGCTCAATTGCTATATTTGGGCATGCCGAAAATACACACAATGAACAAGAGCCTATCTATTTTCTTCAATTTTGTAACTGTTTTTTTAGCAATTACATCGATAATTTTTATGTCTGGATGTCTAAATGATGACAACTTAATCGGCGAAAATTGCTACGACGGAGAGCTAAACAACGGCGAAGAGCTAGTCGATTGCGGTGGACCAATTTGTCCTCCATGTGATCCATGTGAAAACAACCTTTGGGATCCACTTCTTGGAGAGCAATGGGTTGATTGTGGAGGTGATTGTGGTCCATGTGACCCATCATTTAACGGTCAACTTGATCCAGGCGAACTTGGAATTGACTGCGGTTGTGAAGATTGTCCTGCTTGTCCTGAGCTATGTGGCGACGGATTACCAAACGGTTTTGAGGAGGGTACTGATTGTGGCGGTCCTGATTGTGAACCATGCCCAACTTGTACTGACGGGATTATGAACGGCGATGAGATCGGAATTGATTGTGGTGGTCCTGATTGTGACCCTTGTCCAACTACAGGTGATTGCACAAACGGCCTTCAAGATGGAGACGAAGCGTACATCGATTGTGGTGGTTCTTCTTGTCCAGAATGTATAGGCCAAATCAGCTGGAAAGCTAATGGTCAACTCTTTAGTGGAGACGCTCAAGCATCAGCTACTATGAATGGCACTTCAATAGTTTTAGCAGGTGTTTCATCAACTACTGCGCAAATCGGCTTTACTATTGGCGAACCAGCAGGAGGCTTCATGAATGGAAATGTAATTACAATGAATACAGCTACAGCTCCAGGCACTGCAGGTGCTTATGAGGCTGTTGGTGGTGCAGAAACGTATTCTACTGCTAATGGTGGAAATATGACGATGCAACTCAATTACGTTGTTCCTGGAGCAGGAGGTTATGTTAGCGGTACATTTAGCGGAAACATGCAAAGTGCTGGAGGGATGAACGTTACTATTTCTCAAGGAACATTTGCTATTCCTATCAACTAAGACGGGAGTTTCATCGACATTTTAGTGTGGACAAGCCGTACAATTTATTGTAGAGGCTAAGTCTAATGTTTTGAACTTGCAGGGTTATGCAGTGTTCTTTCATACCCAAAAATTTTGTTGCAATCCTATTAGGTTTTGCCTTCGCAATCACCTCATTAACCGGTTGTGTAACTATGAAGCAATTTGAGGAACTTCAGGCTTTTTGTGAGGAAATAGACAGGGAAAACACAGAGCTTCGCCTCAATTCTCAGGATGCTGAAATTGAGCTTACTGAGCTAATGGGTCAAATTGCTACTCTAGCCGAGGCTCGTGAAGCATTAGCTGCCGATACTGCTAGAATGGGGCGTTTTGTATCTGAAGCAGAGGATGAAATTAGCCGACTTAGAGAATTAAATGATGCGCTTACAGACCAAAACGGAGGAAGACTCGCGGCATTAAACGAAGAGAACAGAGCCTTACTAGAAGATGTTGGTCGAATTCGGTCTGAACTCCAAACGCGTGAGGATGCACTTCTTGTGCTTGAAGTCGATCTCGCTCAGCGTTCGGCTGATTTAGAGGCTAGATCTGCAAGAGTTGAAGAATTAGAAAGCTTGCTAGCCGCACGTGAAAGAGCAGCAGAAGTTTTACGCAACAGACTTGAAAAAGCACTTCTTGGATTTGAAGGAAATGGATTGACCGTTGAACAAAGAGACGGGAAAGTATATGTTAGTCTCGAGGCTGAACTTTTATTTGCTTCAGGATCTTCAGATGTTGACTCAAGTGGGCGTGAAATTCTTAGAAAGCTAGGTGACGTTATTGCAACCCAAAGCGATCTAGAAATTATTATCGAAGGACATACTGATACAGATAAACTATCTTCAACATCTATACCAAGAAATAACTGGGAGCTATCAGTATTGCGCTCTACTGCAGTACTCGATATTATTATGGGCCAACCAGGGGTAGACCCCACAATTCTAACTGCTTCTGGTCGTGGAGAATATCATCCAGTTGATCCTGAGGACAAGTCTAAAAACAGAAGAATTGAAGTCATTCTAGCACCTCGTCTTGATGACCTATTTGATCTTCTAGAAGAGTAAAACCTAAAGCTTTACGCAGACATTTTGAGGCTCGGTGAAAAAATGCAGGGCTTCGAATCCACCCTCACGTCCAACTCCTGAATCCTTTACACCACCAAAAGGAGTTCTTAGATCACGTAGTAGCCAACAGTTAATCCAAGCAATACCAGTTTCTAGATTCCCCGCAACTCTGTGAGCCTTCTTAAGGTCGTTTGTGAAGATTGAAGCTGCTAGGCCGTACTTGGTTGAATTAGCGTTTTCAATTGCCCCCTCTTCACTATCGAAAGGTTGTATTGTAACTACTGGTCCAAAAATTTCCTCCTGGTTGGTTCTGCACTCAGTTCCTAAGCCTTCAATGATTGTCGGTTGAATGTAGTATCCGCCGCTGAATTCGTCCTCGCCTTCAGGCTGTGTGGCAAACCCTCCACAAAGAATTTTACCTCCTTCTTGCTTGGCAATTTCAATGTGTTCGAGGATTTTATCTCTGTGTTGTTCGCTGACAACTGCCCCCATCTTAGTTGAAGGGGCGAGTGGATTACCCACTTGAATTCGGGCAGCTTTTTCTACTAGTGCGTCGCGGAATTTGTCGTAGATAGAACGTTCTACTAGGATACGAGATCCGCATAGGCAGATTTGGCCTTGATTGGCGAAAGAAGATCTAACAGTTGTTGAAAGTGCTTCGTCAAAATCGCAATCACCAAAGATTATAGCTGCATTCTTTCCACCAAGCTCTAGGCTTAGTTTTTTGAATTTAGGAGCGACTACTGAAGCAATGTGAGCACCAGTTGCCGTTCCGCCTGTGAAGCTAACAGCAGCTATGTCTGGATGCTTTACTAACGCATCTCCAACTTCTGCGCCTAGTCCGTGGAGTATGTTGAATACCCCATCAGGGAATCCAGCTTCCTTCACCCACTTACTTAAAAGGAACGCTGTTGCGGGAGTGACTTCGGAGGGTTTGGCCACTACACAATTGCCAGCAGCAAGAGCCGGCGCAACCTTCCAAGTGAAAAGATAAAGAGGCAAGTTCCAAGGTGAAATGCATGCAACCACACCCAATGGCTTGCGCAAAGTATAATTAATCGCAACGCCTTCCATATAATGCGATTCAGATGCAAAATGCTTAATCGCAGAAGCATAAAATCTAAGGTTCTTCTCAGCCCTTGGGATATCCACAGTCGAAGCCAAACCTATAGGCTTCCCATTATCCCTCGTCTCTGCTTCAGCTAACATCTCAGCATACTCCTGAATTTTATCAGCCAGCCTGTCTATACAAGCGGATCTTTTTTCAGCACTCCAAGAACTCCACTCATCAAAGACATTACTAGCTGCTTTTACAGCTTTGTCTACGTCAGCTGTTCCCGATCGGGGTAACCTGCCATAAGAGCTTCCCTTACTTGGGTCGATTAAATCGAGCCACTTCCCACCCTCAGCAGGACCATGACTTCCATTTATTAGATTTAGAACTTCCATATGAGGTGCAATTTACTTTCTCTTTGCTATCTTTGCGCACGCTTTTGCCCCATGGTGTAATGGTAACACACCTGATTTTGGTTCAGATATTCCAGGTTCGAGTCCTGGTGGGGCAACAAACACAACAAATTCAACCACAACAAAGTTGTGTCATACAAGAAGCAAGCTTAACAAAAAGCTTGCTTTTTTGTTTAAGATTGCGAAATGTGTGAGACTAGCCTAGCTAGTTGAATTTGTTGTTGCGTCGCGAGCCAGGTCCACCGAGCGAAAGCGAGGTAATCCTGGTGTAGTATAGCCTACTCTCCGCCTAACATTCCATCCAACTCCGCCTGTAGGGCGTCGATCTGAGCTTGAAGCCCAGCAATTACTTGTAAGAGGTTAGTACCATTCATATTGATATTCCCACTAACTTCAAGATCGCCATTTAATAATGCTCCACCAGCACTTACCTCAAAGGCATTCGCCCTTTCAGAATCGTTCTCACCTGCACCTACAACAAATAGAGTTCCATCTCTGTCTGCCTCATTGTATTGGCCTACAACACTAGAGTAATCCTGATCAGCAATTAGATTGTATCCAACAGCAGAACTAGCAGTTGCAGTAGCAACAGATCCTCTACCTGCAGCATGAGAATAACTGCCAATTGATTCAGTTTGGTAACCCTCAGCGTGTGAGGCAAAACCAGTAGCTACACTTTGAAAACCTTCAGAGTGAGCAGCGTCTGCAAGAGCTGATGTTCCCTCACCCTCGGCGTGAGCACAAGTTGAATTCGCAATAGTATTTCTATTCTCAGCGTGAGAGTACAAACCACTAGCTACAGTATTCCAACCCTCAGCGTGAGCAGCAGTGTTAGTAGCCTCAGTTTGGTATCCTTCACTGTGGCTATAGTTTGCGCTAGTCTCAGTTTGGTAACCCTCAGCGTGCGCACCAATACCTGAAGCTACAGTAAGAAATCCTTCAGCATGCGCAGCAGTCGAGCTTGCTGTTGTTCCTTCACCCTCGGCACTTGAACAGATGCCCGTTGCTGTGCAATTTTGGTTTGTAGCATTACTGTAAAAACCTGAAGCAGTATTATTTCTACCACTTGCATGAGCAAAACTTCCTGTAGCGGTACAGCCATAACCCTGGACAAATTTTCCAGTGATTTCAATATCACCCTGAACAATACCAGAAGAATTCTGTTCACCAGCAGGAGTTACATCCTCAAAAACAGTAATGCCCAAAGCAGATCTAATGCCTTCAACTGAGTCCTCTCCAGTTCCACCATTCTCAATAGGCAAAACCCCATCTGGGAGATATGCCTCTCCATAGACCACTAAAAACCCAAGAAGATCAGGAGTTCCTATCACAGTGTCACCATCGTAATCGGGATTATAAGGGTAATAAGAATCCTCAGATTGAGCAAAAGCACTTACAGCAAGTAGTGCAAAAAGGGGTAGTAAAAGATTTTTCATGACTAACCTACAATATTGATGATTCGGCCAAGGACCACAATGACTTTGCGAATCTCTCGACCGTCCATCTGTTTTAATGTGTTCTCATCCTCTCTTGCGATTTTTTCGACTTCATCAGCCGGCATGTCCGCAGGGAGAGTGAGTTTAAATCTAACTTTTCCGTTAAATGAAACGGGATATATAACTTTTTCAGATACAAGGTATTGAGAATTTGCTTTAGGCCAAACCGCTTCGATAACAAATTCCTCTCCTCCGAGTACATTCCACAGTTCTTCAGCAAGGTGAGGAGCATAAGGACTGAGTAGGATAACCAAATCCTTAAGTGCGGCCTTTGAACAAGGCTCTTTCAATCCACCTAGTTCGTTAACAGCAATCATCATAGCACTCACCACTGTATTGAATGCATGTCTTTCAAGGTCAGAACTCACCTTGTCAATCGTCTTGTGTACAATTCTTAATTCCTCAACTCTAGCCTCTTTCTCTTCTGAAGCACTAACAAGTCTTGCAGTCTTTCTAAGGAAATTATGCACACCACTTATTCCTTGAGTGTCCCAAGGCTTACTTTGAGTTAGAGGACCCAAAAACATCTCGTAACACCTCAATGTATCAGCTCCGTACTTTTCTACAAGCTCGTCAGGAGTCTGAACGTTGTACTTCGACTTCGACATCTTCTCGACTTCGTGACCACAGGTGAATGTGCCATCATCACCAAGAATAAACTCAGCATCAGCATACTCCTCTCTCCATGCCTTAAATCCTTCAATATCTAGCTTGTCATTTTCGACAAGATTGATATCCACGTGAAGCCTCTGAGTTTTGTGTTCTTTGCGCTTCTCGTAAGTCACAAATTGTGAGGTTCCTTGCACTCTGTAGACAAAACTAGATCTGCCAAGTATCATTCCCTGGTTGATCATAGTTTTAAAGGGCTCATCAAATCCAATGAACCCCAAATCGCATAAAAACTTAGTCCAAAATCTCGAATACAATAAGTGCCCAGTAGTGTGCTCAGCACCGCCCACGTATAAATCCACTTGTCCCCAGTAATCAGATTTAGATCTATCACAGAACGATTCTGTGTTATGAGGATCCATGTATCTCAGGAAGTACCATGAAGAACCAGCCCAACCAGGCATAGTATTAGTCTCCATTCGGTCGCCCTTGAACACAGGCCAATCATCCTTTGCTGCTCGAGCTAATGGTGGTTCACCGTCTTTTGTAGGAAGGTATGCATCTACAGAAGGCAGGGAAATTAGCTCGTCTTCTATAAGCTGCGGGATGTCGTCAACATAGCAAATAGGGAAGGGCTCGCCCCAATATCTCTGACGCGAGAAAACAGCATCCCTCAATCTGTAGTTCACTCTCTTTTCTCCCTGACCACAAGTTTCTAGAATCTCAATTGCGGCAGGAATCGCCTCTTTCTTTGTCAATCCATTTAAGTCGGCTGAAGCGATAAGTTTGGCTTTATCATCAACACAAACTTCTTCATCCGTATCAACTCCTTCAAAAATCGCGGGAATATCCAGGCCAAAATGCTTTGCAAATTTCCAATCTCTTTCATCGCCAGCAGGAACAGCCATGATTGCTCCTGTTCCGTAACCTGCAAGAACGTATTCAGCTATGTAAACGGGAATTTCGGCGCCAGTTAAGGGGTGAAGAACACTTCCCCCTAGGGCAACTCCAGTTACTTCTTTTTCACCCTGACGCTCTCTTTCACTTTTTCTTTTAGCTGCTGCGATGTATTCATCAACTGCTGATCTGTTTTCGTCAGAAGTAAGGGCGCCAACTAATTCGTGTTCAGGTGCAAGAACCATAAAGCTCACTCCATAAATGGTGTCGGGTCTAGTTGTAAAGACCTCGACATCTTTACCAAATGAAGTCTTGAATCTAACTATAGCACCCTCGGAACGTCCAACCCAGTTTTTTTGGGCTTCTTTAATGCTGTCCGTCCAATTCAAATCATCTAATCCAGATATCAATCTTTCAGCATAAGCGGTAATTCTCATCATCCACTGACGCATCTTCTTCTTTTCTACTGGATGACCGCCTCTTTCCGACAGCCCGTCTTTCACCTCGTCATTTGCAAGGACAGTTCCAAGTTCAGGACACCAATTCACCTCAGAATCTGCTAGATAAGCAAGTCTGAACTGCATGAGGATTGCATTCTTCTGTGCATCGTTAAACGAACCCCAGTCTGTAGCGGTGAACGTTCCTGCGAAGTGAGAACCAAAATGCGGGAACAACTCCATATCGAGGCCCTCCCACCAGTTGTCGTCACAAGCGGGGTTTACTGAAAAATTACCATTTGCATCAAAGGCCTTAATGAGTTCGTTTAGAGGTTTGGCTTTACCAGCATCACGATCGAACCAACTTTCAAATAATCGACCAAAGATCCACTGAGTCCATTTATAGTAGCTCGGGTCAGAAGTCATAACCTCCCTACTCCAATCAAATGAGAAACCGATTTTCTGCATTTGATCTCTGTATCTATCTGTATTTGCTTCAGTAGTTACAGCTGGGTGTTGGCCTGTTTGGATTGCGTATTGTTCCGCAGGAAGTCCAAAGCTGTCAAATCCCATAGGGTGAAGTACGTTAAAGCCCTTATGTCTTTTATAACGTGCAACTACATCAGAAGCGATATAACCTAGCGGGTGCCCAACATGAAGGCCAGCTCCAGAAGGGTATGGGAACATATCGAGAACGTAGAATTTGGGCTTGCCCTCAACCTCATCCACCTTGTATTTAGAGTCCTTATTCCAGGCCTCTTGCCACTCTTTTTCTATCCTAAGAAAATCGTAATCCATAGTGCATTGATATATAGCTTGCAAAGGTACAGCCTATGTCACGAGAGGCAACCACATTGTGCGACCTCCGTCTTTTTAATGAATGCAGTTCTCAAAATCACATTTAAAAGCTGCGGGTCTTTCTAAATCAGTTTTGTATAGAATTCCCGCAAATGGGAAGGATAAGAAAGTATATCTCACCTTTAATGATGGGCCTAATCCACAGATCACGCCTTGGGTTGCAGAACAATTAAAAAACGCCGGTGGAATCAAAGCGACTTTTTTCTGTGTAGGTAAACATGCAGAGAAACTACCCCAGCTTATCAAGATGCTCAAAGAGCAAGGCCACGAGGTTGCAAACCATAGCCAAGGCCACGAAAGTGGATGGTCTACTCCACAACAATCTTATTTCAGGAGCTTTCTAGAATGTGAGAATACTTTAGGCAAAACATCACACTTTAGACCACCATATGGTCGAATCACACCCAATCAAGTGAAGACCCTAGCAGCAAGAACCCAAATCGTACTTTGGGATGTAGATTCTTGTGATTTCGACACTGCAAAATCGGGCAAACAATGTCTTGACAACTTAATCAAACAGACTCAATCTGGAAGTATTGTAGTTTTCAGAGACAGTGAGCGTTCAGCACCAAGGCTGTTATACGCTCTACCACATTATTTAAAATGGCTAAAGAAGAACGGATATAAGCCATCACTAATACCCAAAGACGCAGCAAAAAAGCAGCCTAGAAAACTAAGCCTTATTTCTCAGCTACCGCTTCTCTAAGAAGCTTGAGCTTAGCTTTAATTTCTTCTATTTCTCTTTGATAACCCTTGATTGTTTTTTCAGCTTGGTCTACAATACTTTGAGCACCTTTACCTGTAAAACGGGCCATGTTTTCTTCAGTTGAAGATATACGTGCGTTTAACCTGTTAATCTTATCTCTTAGAATAGACTGTTCACGCTTAATATCTCTTTCTCCTGCTTGAGCTAATTTCTCAACACGATCAGAATAATTAGCAACCGATCTTTCAGAACGATCAGCACTTAAGGCGTCGTAATGAGCGTCCATTGCCTTGGAGAAATTATTTACCAATTCGTCCATATTCTTACGAGGGACAAAACCTATTGCTCTCCACTCCTCCGAGAACCCCTTAAGTTTGTTCAAGTCGTCAGCCCTGTTTTTAGTAAGCTTGAATGCTCCAACTTTTTTAAGAATCTCCCTCTTAAGTTCCAGATTCTTTTTCTCATCTTTATTGCGCTCAGCAAACTGAGATTTCTTTGCGTTGAAGAAGTGGTCTTGGGCTTTGTGGAATTTTTTCCAAAGCCTGTGCTCATCACTTGGAGGACATGATCCAGCAGTTTTCCAATCCTTTTGGAGTTGGAGCATTGCCTGAGTAACAGACTTCCAATCAGTGCTGTCTTTAAGAGCTTCTGCTTTTTCAATTAATGCCATTTTGGCCTTCTTTGCACCCTTTCCCTCTTCCTTCATTATATCGTAGTAGACCTGCTTCTTCTCAAAGAACACATCCGCTAACTCTCGGAACTGCTTCCAAAGAGACTCGTTGTGCTCCTTACCTGCAAAACCTATAGTCTTCCACTTCTTCTGCATTTCAATAACGCTAGAAGTCAATTTCTGCCAAGCCTTGTGGTTTGGTTCAAAATCACTTGCCAAAAGCTCACGAAGCTCATTTATAACATCCTCCTTTAGCTTTTTATTCTCCTCAAATCCCTCACGCACCTTTTCGTAATGAGCCTTTACTTCATCAAAAACTGGGCGAGTAAGACTGAAGAATGTGTCAGCCATCTCTTTATATGACTCACGTGGAGAAGGGCCTATATCGAACCACTGCTTTTGTAAATCTCTAGCAGCTTTTTCTCTTTCCTTAATATCCTCAATCTCTGTAAGCTTGCCAGCCTTTTCAGTAAGCTCTTGCTTCTTCTTGAAATTCACCTGTAGGTCATTTTCCTGCAGCTGCTTGTAGATATTGATGTTATAGAAAAACTCGTCTCTAAGTCTGTAGTATTCGTCGTGAACTTCTTTGTAATTGTTACCGGGCACATCTCCAATTGCATCCCACTTTTCTCTCACTTGGTTGAATGAGTCAAAAGCTTTACCAATGTTTTCTTCCTCTTGGATGACATTTCTGAGTTCTTGTAGAAGGCCTTGTTTTAAGACCAAATTAGCTCTTTGATCTTCAGCAATTTGGGCCTTCCAAGCATTTTCACGTGCCTTGAATTCCTTCGCTAATTCTTCAAATTTCTCTTCTTCTTCTGCCGGCTTGTAGACAAAATTTTCATCTAGTTCGTGCTCTTCCTTTTCCCAAGCTTCTTTCTGAGAACGAATCTCGTCCTGTGTTAAAGCTCTAAAAGACTGGATAGCATTACGCACATCCTTTCGGATGGCCTCCAAATCCGCATTTTGAAGAAGATCTTGGATACGTTGCAATAGTTCAGACCGCATAACGGTTATAAAGTTCTTAGTTAGACGGTTGCAAATATCGTGTATCTAAAGCAACCTTTGACTCCAAATGGAATGGAAAGAGAAAATAAGACGTTGGTGTGCAAAGGGCGAAAGGTCAGAATTAGAGACTAGGGAAAAGCTTAAGAGATTGGGAGCCTCGTCAAATGAAATTGAAGTTGAGTTGAAATTTCTTGAAAATGAGGGCTTTATATCCGAATCGCGTTACGTCAGTGCCTTTGTTCACGACCATTTTAGACTTAAAAATTGGGGGCCTATAAAGCTATTCCATGCATTGAGAAAAAAGGGATGTTCAGCACATTTGATTGAATCGGAACTTTCAAAAATCAGTGAAAACGAGATTGAAGAGGCTCTCCAAACAGTAATAAACGCTAGGTTAACATTGTATCCTGAAGAACATAAAATTCAAAGAGAGCGACTTATTAGATATCTACAAAACAGAGGATATACATTGGATAACATCCTCTCTGCTCTTAGAAGGTTATAACTACCTTTGTTGCATGTTGAATTTGGATCAAATTGAAGCACTTCAAAAGCGTGTTGATGCGCTTAAGGGGTACTTATTGATAGACCAAAAGAGGATGGAAGTCCAAGAGGATGAAAAGCAAACTCACGACCCTGATTTTTGGAATGACTCTAAAAACGCAGAAACAGTGATGAAACAAATAAGGTCAAAGAAATCGTGGGTTACCAAGTTTGACGATTGCAATGGGGCTGTTGAGGATTTAGGGGTTTTATTCGAATTCATGAAGGCTGGTGAGGAGAGCCCAGATGAAGTTGACGCAGCTTATGAAAAGGTTTTAAAAACTGTAGAAGATTTAGAATTCCAAAACATGTTGAGCGCAGATGAGGATAGCCTTAATGCGGTTATGCAAATTACTTCTGGTGCAGGCGGTACTGAAAGTTGCGATTGGGCTTCAATGTTAATGCGCATGTACCGCATGTATGGTGATAAGGCGGGATTTAAAATCAAAGAACTTCAATTGCAAGAGGGGGAACCTGCTGGGATTAAGCAGGTAACACTTGAATTTGAAGGCGAGTTTGCATACGGCACGCTCAAGGGAGAAAATGGAGTTCATAGGCTAGTGAGAATTAGTCCTTTTGATTCAAATGCTAGACGTCACACTTCCTTTGTTTCCGTTTATGTTTACCCGCTAGTTGATGATTCGATTGAGATTACTGTAAACCCTGCTGATATAAGTTGGGATACGTTTAGATCAGGTGGGGCTGGGGGTCAGAATGTAAACAAGGTTGAGACTGGTGTTCGATTAAAGCACGAACCAACAGGTATTGTCATTGAAAATACTGAGACTCGTTCTCAATTGGGAAATAGAGAAAAAGCGATGCAGTTACTAAAGTCGCAGCTTTTCGAAATAGAAAGGGCTAGACTCAATGAGGCTCGAGATGAGATTGAAGCAAATAAAAAGAAAATTGAATGGGGTTCTCAAATCCGTTCATACGTAATGCAACCGTATAAAATGGTGAAAGATGTTAGGACGGGTCACGAAACTTCAAATGTCGATGCTGTTATGAATGGTGATATAGAAGGATTTTTAAAAGCATATCTTATGCAAGCCGGAGCAGCATCAAATGCCCAAACTGAATAATCAAGAGACATGTCAGATTACAGAATAGAAAAAGACACTATTGGAGAAGTGAAAGTTCCAGCGGACGTTTTATGGGGACCTCAAACAGAACGTTCTAGAAACAACTTCAAGATCGGGCCATCGGCATCTATGCCTTTAGAAATTGTATATGCCTTTGCACATCTAAAGCGAGCAGCTGCTAATACAAATTGTGAGTGTGGCGTACTAGACGAAGCAAAGAGAGATCTTATTTCTCAAGCTTGCTCTGAAATCCTAGAGGGGAAGCACGATGACCAATTTCCGTTAGTGGTTTGGCAAACGGGATCAGGCACTCAATCTAACATGAATGTTAATGAGGTTATAGCAAATAGGTGTCATGTAATTAACGGTGGTGAATTAGGAAAGGGGGATAAGCCAGTGCATCCAAATGATGATGTGAACAAGAGTCAGTCATCAAATGACACTTTTCCAACTGCAATGCACATAGCTGCATATTCTATGATTGTTGGAACTACTATTCCTGGTGTTGAGCAATTAAGGGATTCTCTCGATGCTAAGGCAAAGGCGCTAGATTCTGTTGTTAAGATTGGACGTACGCATTTGATGGATGCGACTCCATTGACACTAGGTCAAGAATTCTCTGGATATGTAGCTCAATTGGATTATGGATTAAGAGCGCTAAAGTCATCTCTTGCTCATCTTAGCGAACTTGCTTTAGGAGGTACAGCTGTAGGAACAGGTATCAATACACCAGAGGGTTATTCAGAAATTGTAGCTGGACATATTGCGGAATCTACTGGCCATTCATTTGTTACAGCCCCAAATAAGTTTGAGGCTTTAGCAGCTCATGATGCAATTGTTGAATCTCATGGAGCTTTGCGTCAACTTGCTGTTTCTCTGAATAAGATTGCAAATGACATTAGGATGATGGGATCAGGCCCTCGATCAGGAATAGGTGAATTGCAAATTCCAGCTAATGAACCAGGATCATCTATCATGCCGGGCAAGGTTAACCCAACTCAATGTGAAGCACTTACTATGGTTTGCGCTCAGGTTATGGGGAACGACATGGCTGTTTCAGTTGCGGGAGCTCAAGGACATTACGAGCTGAATGTGTTTAAGCCTATGATGGCAAAAAACATCCTAGAATCAGCAAGATTGATTGGAGAGGGAGCAGTTTCTTTTGCAGTTAACTGTGTTGATGGGATCAAGGCAAACGAAACCAGAATCAACGAGCTTGTAGACAATAGTCTCATGCTTGTAACAGCTTTGAACACAAAGATTGGTTACTACAAGAGTGCTGAAATTGCAAACAAGGCTCACACTGAGGGGACAACTCTTAAGGTTGCAGCACTTGCACTTGGGTATTTAACTGAGGAAGAGTATGACGCTTGGGTGGTGCCTTCAAATATGATTGGCAGATAAGATTACTTCTTATCCTTTAGCTGCCCTACCAGCTCTTTTACCCACTGTTCATCTGATTTAGGACAAATGAGCATCGCATCTTCTGTGTCTACAACGATAAAATTGTTAAGACCTTTTATGGCAATGGTTTTGCCTTTATGAGCAACAATAATATTCCCTTTTGAATCTGTAGACATCACATCTGCTCCAACTGTGTGATTCCCTTCACTCAATGCAATGTGGCATGAAAGCGATGTCCAAGTTCCCAAATCAGACCAGCCAAAATCGGCTGCAATCACACCTACGTTTTCAGACTTTTCAAGCACTCCGTAATCTATGCTAATGCTTTCACAATTAGCATAAATATCCGCTACATCATCTCCCGAAGAAAACGCTTGAGAAATTGCTGGCAGGTGCTTCTCAAATGCACTATTGATAGTTGCAAGCGACCAAACAAATATTCCACTATTCCAGCAAAAGTCTCCAGATTTTAAGAATCCTTCAGCTTGAGATAATTCAGGTTTTTCAGTAAACTCAACAACTTCTAAGACTTCACCAACCCCACGATATTTAATATATCCATATCCAGTATCAGGCCTCGAAGGCTTGATGCCCATGGTTAAAATTTGATCGCTTTCAAGGCAAGCATCAAAAGCAACAGAAAGGACTCTATGAAATTCTTCACCATCTGTAATCAAATGGTCAGATGGAGCAACGATAATTGCCGTGTTTGTGGGATCGGCCACTCTAGAAGTTATCACTGAATTTGCATATGCAATACAAGGAGCTGTGTTTCTCATACAAGGCTCAGCCAGGATGTTTTCAGAAGACAATTCTGGTAAATGCTTTGCAACTACTTCGCTGTAAAGTTCATTAGTGACTACAAGAATGTTTGAGCTTGGGACAGATTTTACAAGTCTGTTATATGTCATTTGTATTAACGACTTGCCTGTTCCTAGGATGTCTAGAAATTGTTTGGGCTTAGAGGTTCTAGACTTAGGCCAAAACCTAGTTCCAACTCCCCCGGCCATTATCACCGCATAAACTTCCTGATTGTTACTCATTTACACAAATATCAATGTGGTTGTACGCATCGCAAGTTTCGCAACCTCTTTTAGAATTACAACTGCTTAAAAGTGCTCCTAGAAAAAAGGATAACAACAGTACGGTGACAAATCGTTGTTTCATGGGGTGAAGTTAGGGATAGTTAGCTTGTACCTTAGCAATTATGAGGGTGATCTTCCATATAGGTAGATATACGAGATTTATAGGGTCTGTATTGCGCAGACCAGATAAATGGTCAATGTTCAGAAAGCTGCTCGTTCAGGAAATGGGCATTATAGGGATTGACAGCATAGGTATCGTGACCCTTCTCGCTTCTTTTATGGGCGCGGTAATGTGCCTGCAAACAGCTCACCAGGTAGGGGGATGGATTCCAGTATACACAATTGGTTTTACCGTTAGGCAGACAACAATTTTAGAGTTTTCGCCAACATTGATTCCTATTATTCTTGCTGGAAAGGTTGGATCTAATATTGCTTCCCAACTTGGAACAATGAGGGTGACTGAGCAAATAGATGCTTTGGAGATAATGGGAGTGAATAGTGCTGGACATTTGGTTTTGCCTAAGATTCTGGCTGGATTCATCTGCATACCCATTCTGGTTGTGATGAGCATGTTCTTAGGAATAGCTTCAGGGGCGCTTATAGCAATATTGACAGGAGTTAGCAGCATGGCTGATTACCAATACGGGGTGCAAGTTGATTTCAAAACTTACGATGTTATATACGCATTGATTAAGACAAGTGTCTTTGCATTGATCATGACTTCTGTATCCGCGTATCATGGTTATTTTACCGAGGGCGGAGCATTAGACGTAGCGCGTTCTAGTACTAAGGCAGTTGTATATTCTGCTGTAATCATCATGATTTCTAACCTCGTTTTAACCCAAATCCTTCTCTAATGATAGAACTGAGAAACATATCCAAGTCTTTTGGAGACCAAAATGTTCTTAGAGGAGTTAGCGCTCAATTCCAAAAAGGCAAGGTCAACTTTGTCATTGGTCGTTCTGGTTCTGGAAAGAGTGTGATGACTAAGTGTACTGTAGGACTTTTAGAGCCAGATGAAGGACATGTACTTTTTGATGGCCGAAACTTCACGGACATGTCACTTCTTGAGAGAAAGAACATCAGAAAGGAAATAGGCATGTTGTTTCAGGGGAGTGCATTATTCGATTCAATGACTGTAGCTGAAAACGTGATGTTTCCTTTAAAGATGTTCAGCCATATGTTAGAGCAGGAAATGTTAGACAGAGTAAAGTATTGTCTTAAGAGAGTTGAGCTAGACGGTTCTGATAATAAACTGCCTTCAGAACTAAGTGGTGGAATGCAGAAGAGGGTTGGAATAGCAAGGGCTATTTCAATGAATCCTAAATACCTTTTTTGCGATGAACCAAATTCAGGACTCGACCCCCAAACCGCCATAGTGATTGACAATCTAATTGTTGACATAACTAAGGAATACGGAATGACAACAGTTGTAATATCTCACGACATGAACAGTGTAATTGAAGCTTCTGACACAATCCACTTCCTGCATCAGGGTGAAGTTGCTTGGTCTGGGGATAACGCTGAAATGATGGTAGCATCGTCAGACACATTAAATGATTTTGTTTACGCGTCGAAGTTGATGCAAAGAATGAAGTCTTAGATGGATTTTATCCCTTATAAACCTCAAAGGTTTACTGAAGACCAAATGCGACAACGCATTAGCGACATGCTTGAAAAGATGCATGATCGCAGAAGTGTACGTGAGTTTTCATCTGACCCAGTGCCATTAGATGTAGTTAGAAAGTGCATTGAGGTTGCTGGGACTGCACCCTCGGGGGCTCATAAGCAGCCATGGACGTTTTGTCTAGTAACAGATCCTGTGATAAGAAAGGAAATACGAAAAGCTGCAGAAGAAGAAGAGTTTATCAATTACAAAGGTAGAATGAGTGATGAGTGGCTTGAGGATTTAAAGCAGTTTAACACAAATCACGTTAAGCCATTCATTGAAAATGCTCCTGGTCTAATCATCGTTTTTAAGCATTCATACGAAAAGTCTGAAGAGGGTAAAAAGTCTAATTATTACGTGAATGAAAGTGTAGGAATAGCAGTCGGAATGCTGTTAACAGCTTTGCATGAAGTGGGGTTAGTAGCACTAACACATACCCCATCTCCAATGAATTTTCTTGCAAAAATTTTGGAAAGACCTGAAAATGAAAGGGCTTACTTAAATATTCCATTTGGATACCCTTCAGATGATTGCATGGTTCCAAATATTGAGAGAAAATCAATAGACAAAATATTGAAGGAATATTAGAAAAGTATTTTGGTCGTAACTCACTGAAATTCTGTGACTTGCTAATCACAAAGACGATATTGGTTAAAACTTTTTTCTTAAAAGGGTTATAACCTGATTTATTGACCTAATTTTGCCCCAAATTGAATACTAAGACCATGTCTAATATCAGTGAAAAAGTAACAGCTATCATTGTAGATAAGCTAGGAGTAGATGCAAGCGAAGTAACGCCAGAGGCAAGCTTCACAAACGATTTAGGTGCCGATTCTCTCGACACAGTTGAATTAATTATGGAATTCGAGAAGGAATTCAATATTGCTATTCCAGACGACCAAGCTGAGAACATCAGCACTGTAGGTGAGGCTATTAAGCACATCGAAGACTCGACTAAGTAATAGTCGATAGTTCTAGATTAGTAACGAACTTTGGGGATAGGAGGATTCCCACATGAAAGCAAGAGAACGCTTAAAATCAATATTGCACCAAATCTATTCA